>CATPCK010000985.1 GCA_955652655.1 uncultured Ktedonobacteraceae bacterium
CTGTTTTCTTCGCTGTCATCCTTGCAATTGTGTGTACTTCCCATTTTTAGGAACATTTGGCGCGAGGAAAGAAGAGCTTAGCAAGTTTATATGACGAAGCGGGAATCATTATTTCGGCAAACCCTCATTCACTCAAGTTGTTTGGTTATTACGCGCCGCCGAAGGTGACCAGGAGGTCGGTTGCGTAGCCGAGGAGGAAGCCGATGAGCAGTCCCCACATGACTAACTCGGGCGATTTGAAGCGTTTCGCGACGCCGAGCAGTTCGGCAACGACGTAGATGATGGCTCCCGCGGCAAGGGCGAGGAAGAGAATAAACACTGCTGGCGAGTGGAAAATGGTGCCGACGACGGTGCCCAGGAAGGTTGGACCTCCTCCGATGAGTCCGAGCAGGACTATGAACTTCCAGGAGACGCGCTGCCCGGTTAAGGGGCCAGCAATGCCAAAACCCTCGGTCATGTTGTGCAGGCCGAAGCCGATGATCAGGACGACAGCGAGTTGAATGGCTCCCACTGCAGCGGATTGACCGATGGCCAGTCCCTCGGAGAAATTATGCAGGCCGATGCCGGTGGCGATGAGGAGCGCAAGCGTATGGGGGGCGATCTCACCTTTGGGGAGAGCAGCGGCAGGGGCGACTCTTGACGCGGTCAGGACAGCGGAGGAACCGCGCTTTGTGCTGGTATCATCGTGCGTATTCTCTACTGGGGCGGGTTCTTGCTGGGATAGGGAGGCAGCAGTAATAGCCTCTGTTGTAAGGGTTTTTTTGTGCAGCCGGCGTTTGAAGACGAATGAATTAAAATAGACCAGTCCCACGGAGCCAAGACCGACACCACAAATAAGCAAGAAGACGTCCAGGAAGAAGGTTCCAGCGCCTGTGTGCTGGGTACGAAGCTGGTCAAGGGCAGCGTTAATCGGCTCGCTGGCTTGCTGGATGACGTCATAGAGTAAGAAGATGAGGACGCCTGTGGCGAGCATGCTTAAAAAGATTTTTATTGACTGGGGCACGTGTTTCAGGAAGGCAATGGGCATACCGAGAAAGATGGTTAGCCCGGCGAAGGCGCCAAGTAATATTATTGTTCCAGTTGGCACGATTGACTCCTACTATTTAATATCCGACTCTCCTACTAGGATATTAGCATTGCCTAATATTAATTGTCAAGATCAAAGGATAGTTTGATATAATGGCTTGCCAGTAGAGGAAAGAGAGGTGGAATAATGGCTTACTTGCTGACACCAAATAACAAATATCCAGGTAAAAGTATGATATCATATACTGTAGTAAGGAGAGGCACAATGGCACAACGCGAATACCCAAACATCACGATAGAAGACTACCATATCATCAATCAAAACAGCCAAAGCGCACGCTACGAATATCTTGATGGTGAATTAAGAATGCTAGCTGGAGGAAGCGCCGATCACTCGACCATCACAGCAAACTTAACCGGCATCCTCTACGGACTATTAAGAGGCGGACCCTGCAAAGTATACAACCCTGACATGCAATTCCAACTCTCTGAATCACGCTACGTCTATCCTGATGTCACGGTAACTTGTGATCCACGCGACGAAGCACCAGAAGATAGCAAAACGCATTATCCTACTGTAGTTATCGAAGTCCTTTCTCCAAGCACTGAAACCACCGATAGAGGGAAGAAACTTCTCTACTACCAGGCACACCCGACTATACAAGATTATATGATGGCTGACTCTCAGAGCATCCTTCTAGAAGTCTATCACCGTGAAAAGAGCAGATGGACATTCTCCACATACAAACTAGAAGACGAGGCAAAACTAGAAAGCCTGGGCATCCAATTCCCAGTCCGCGACGTCTATGAGAGAACAGGCCTCATAAGAAAACATCAATAAAGTACCCAATTTGACACCAAAGAGGGTAGATACGGATAGACCCCATTAGACATAACTGCACAAAGAAAGACCTCCACACGCTCAGTTATCCGAGCAGTAAAGGCCTATACAGCCCTGTTTAGGCATGGTATACTCAATATATGAATATTCATCTTCGTACTATCTGAGGAGGCCTGGATGAGACAATCCCGACTTGCAATGATGCTCTTCATGATGCTTTGTACCTTATTTCTTGCTGCTTGTGGGGGGACCACGAGTACTACAACAAGTACAGCGACAACGGCACCTGCGGCAACGACATTGAATGTTTTTGCGGCCGCGTCGCTAAAAGAGTCGTTTACCGCCATCGCTACCAGGTATAAGCAGGCACACCCGAATATTACGATTAAGCTAAACATCGCGGGGTCGCAGATACTTGAACAACAGATTGCCAGTGGCGCGCCCGCGGATATCTTCGCCTCGGCGGACATGGCAAACATGCAGAAGGCGGCTGATGCCGGACTGGTAGGAAGCTCGCAGGTGTTCGTCAAAAACAGGTTAACGGTGATTATACCGGCGGGCAATCCGGGGAATATCAACTCTTTGAAAGATCTCTCCAGGAAGGGTGTGAAGATCGATATCGGGGCGCCGACGGTGCCGGCGGGTAAGTACAGCTTGCAAGTCCTGACTAAGATGGCGCAATCGTCGGATTATGGTACGGGGTATGAGAGCGCGGTCAAGGCGAATGTTGTTTCGCAGGAAACCGACGTGAAAGCCGTGGTAAACAAGGTGCAATTGGGTGAGGTGGATGCTGGTTTTGTCTATGTGACCGATGTGACGGCCGCTGTCAGTAGTAAGA
>CATPCK010000986.1 GCA_955652655.1 uncultured Ktedonobacteraceae bacterium
GCCCCGGAACACCTGGAGGTGCAGGTACGCGAACCGTTCGCACTCCTGCCGCAGCTCAAGAATGCCGGTGAAATTCTGATTGGGCGCTATACGCCGTTCTGTACCGGGAATTACTGTGTCGGTACAAATGCTGTGCTGCCCACGGGTGGTTTTGCGCATACATACTCATGTACGTCGGTGTATGATTTTCTGAAGCGTACGGGAATTGCCTATCTTACACAGGAGGGGTATGCTTCTCTAAGTGAGACGACGCGCCGCCTGGCGGACTTTGAGGGATTTCCGGCGCACGCCAACGCCGTGACCGAGCGCCCAGTGTAGCACCTACAACAGTGAGAAGCATCAGTATAACGGTAACGGTTATCGCCTCTCGCAATAGCAAAATGGCCTGGTGGATCGCGGCGGCCTGGTGAAAGTTCGGGGCATTTTTCAGAGGGAGATCGGGCGAATCGCTGATCTCGACGACCGCGTCGCTGTCCTCGGCAGAGACATAGATACGGCGCAGCGCAGGATCAGCCTCCACTCCATCGGGAGCGCGTCCAACTTGAAGGGTGCCCAGGACTGCGAAAGACTGCCCGTCGATAACTGTGATCGTTGTGCCAGAGCTCGTATCATTGAAAGCAGTATCATTATGTCCCTCGCTGGCCACATAGATGCGGCCCGTAGCTGTGTTGAAGGCAACGCCTTCAGGAAGGGGAGAAACGGGAACGCGCGCGGTAACCTTATTTGTGTGACCGTCGATGACGTCCAGTTCCTGGCCTGTTGAACAGACGATATAGACATGGCCGCTCGCCTCATCCACGCGTATGGGTTGTACCGGCACAGCCGCGACCGGAATAGTTGCCAGGATATGATTGCTTTTTTCATCGATGACGGTAACTGTGTTGGAGGCTATATCGCCAATGTAGAGTCGCCCCAGGCGGCTGTTCACACCAAGAGCCTGGGGACGCGAACCAACTTTGAGGGTTGAGGATAACACGCTGATGTTCCCTGTGGGAGAGGTTCTTAGCGAGAAGACATCGATGATGCCAAAGTTACTGCTCGATACATAGGCCCGCTGGCGTTTTGTATCGAAGGCCAGACCATCATCACCAGGGGCTGTGTCGGTTGAGAAGAGTATCTTGCCACTCGCTCCATCTAAAACGGTGAAGTATCCCGTTCTACCACTTCTTGAGATACCCGTCGCGTACACATGATGATTTGTACTATCCACCTGAACATCGGTGGTTGAATCCCCAACCGGGACTTTCCAACGCACATTGCCACGAATGGGGTCAAAGCCAACGACGAGACTGGGAAATTCGTAGGCGATATAGACCATATGTGTGCTTGTGTCTACAGCTATACCTTCTGGACGCTGGCCCGCGTGGAGCACTGCGATGATAGGGAAGCCGCCATCGGCGCGAGCGGGAAATGCGTAGAGAAGGAGTGAGAGGAGCGGAGCGAGCAAGAGAAAGAAGAGGGCGAGATAGCGCGATCCCGGGTGTTTCCTATAGCTGTGTGATGACATCCTTGCTTGCTCCTGTTGGTATGGGTCTTTTTTCAAAAACTCTTGTAGTTATGCTACCACAGATAGCAGGAGATGTGGGGAGGGTACCACGGACTTGTCTTTTGGATAGTGCCTGGTATATGGTTTTGTAATATAGTTGGATCAGGAAAACCAGAGGCATAGATGAGAGGAGCAAGCGAGATGGAAAACTGGATTTGTATGACGTGTGGTACGCAGTTCGCGGAGAGCGAGGAGCAGCCGCGCGAGTGCCCTATCTGTCTTGACCAGCGCCAGTATGTAGGACACGAGGGGCAGAAATGGACGACGCAGTCGACGTTGCATGAAGATGGTATGCGCAATACGGTGAAAGAGCACGAGGCTGGGCTGACGGGCATAGGCTCGACGCCTACCTTCGCAATCGGGCAACGCGCGCTACTGGTGCAGACGGGACAGGGAAATATACTCTGGGATTGTGTCAGTCTGCTGGACAAGGAGACAGTCGAGGCGGTGGAGCGGCTGGGTGGCCTGAAAGCGATTGCCATCTCTCATCCTCATTATTACAGTTCCGTGTACGATTTACAAGTTCGCCCTCCGAAGGCGGCCCGCCAATAATCTCTTGCAAGGCAGGCAGCTTCACTCGCATCTCGTAGGCGGGACTGCCGTGGTTGACCTTATCGTAGTGGATGGTCACGACCACGCCCAGCAGATCCAGAAAATCGCGCCTGCGCTGGTGGCTGAGTTCGCCTCTAGCCTCTTTAATCTCTTTGCACCAATCCAGTATCTCCTGGTAGGCACTCCGTTCCCGCTCCCGATCCACTAAACCGCTGGCGACCTGGGCTTTCTCGCCTTGCAGCTTCCTGACCATAATGTTAGCGTCATTCATCCGCAGTAAGATAGCATCGCGGCTCTCGCCGACCAGATCGGCCGGCGGCCCGCTCGCGCGTGCGACCACCACGCCGCGCTCGTCGCCGATCGCGCACACCGTCGCACTCTGCCCGCCATCGATGCCGGCGTAGTATCTCACGGCCACAACGTGCGAACGGCGCGC
>CATPCK010000987.1 GCA_955652655.1 uncultured Ktedonobacteraceae bacterium
AACGAACTTCAGGCGGCTGTGCAACAAGCCCCTCCTGTCGCACGTGTGCCAGTTAATGATCCTATGGTCCTTACCGGCAATCAGCCCGATATCAACAAGCTCAATGCCTATCGCAGGGGTGTCGATCAGTCTCCTGTGCCAAGATTAGCAGCTGCCAGCACGACGACCTACTGCAAGCATCTTCTCGCGATTGGGCCAGCACGTATCCAGCTTGATATGCAACTTACACAGGGACGGCCTTCGCCTGATCCCGCAGTTGCCAATTCACTCTTTACCTTTCTCGCGCAACGTTTTGTTGCCAGTTACGGTGCCAATGGGCTGAACTGTGCAGGCCTGCTGAATACGCCCGACCCAATAACGGTAACAACTGATGCTCAAGGAGTAGCTATCAGTGCAACTCCTACCACTGGTACGGCTGCCACGCCGACCACGAGTCCGACGACCACTGTAGGTGCATCTCCAACGACTGGAGTGCCCACTACACCGACTGCGCCGGCTACGAGTCCAACAGTGGCCCCAACGACAGGCGTAGGTGTGACACCTACGCCAGCGACTGGAGCGACTACTACCCCGACCGTGCCGCCTACAAGTCCAACTGCTACGCCAACGATGGGTCCAGGTAACTGAAGCATCTGTACAGCATGAAAAGAAAGGATACGAAGTTGCAAAAAATGATCCTACCTGGTGGATGGGACAACGATTACATTCCCCCAATCCCAAATAGGAAGGCCAAACGTATGAAGAAGCGAAACCTTGTGGCAGTCATTACCGGTGTAGCATTACTCGGCCTGGTACTTACTGTCGTGTCTTCCATCGTGTTTTTCAACTCCGGCACAACGTTTGCCAGCAACATGCTCTTCCACAAAACCCAGGACTATCAGTCCCAATCAATGGACAAGGATAATCGACTTGTTACCACCATCAAGGGCCTGAAGAGAATCTCAGCCGTAGGAAGCACAGCCTTCATTGTGGATGGACGCGGCAGAACCATCTCTGTGGATCCCAATCCCTACGGTGTGGCTATTGCTCCTACTGGCATGTCTGCATCTCCCACGCCTGGTTCCCTCAAGCCTGGCGATATCGTAGTAACGAACTTTGGCGCGAATCAGACTGGAACCACCCTTGTTCGTTTCCCTGCTGGAAAAGGCCCCGGCTTGCTTTTCAACACTATGACCAATCCTGGCACAAAAGGACCGGCCTTCGAGGCTTTCAACACACTGACCGGGACAGACTGGGTAACGAACTTTTCCGCGAACAATGTTCAGGTGTTCAGACCCAATGGCACTATCCTGGCGAGCATTACCAGTCCCCTCTTCAACAAGCCCTGGGGGCAGGCATTTAATCATGGCATGCGCAATCCTATGGATGGATCAGTCGCCTCGTTCTTCACAACGAACACTGGTGATGCGACAATCGACCGTATCGATGTGATCCCATCCGGGAAAGGTACCACCTTCCGCGTCTTCCAGATTGGTCAGCTTACCAGGATGAATGGCGGAACGAAGGTCAACGTGACCTGGGTTCCTTCGCTACGCATAGGCGGTCATCACTACTCGGATGTGCTCCTGGCGCTTGACGTAGCAATGAATCGCGTGGCAGCCTATCCAAACAGCACCACCCTTAACACGACAACCATGCACTCGACATCCAAAGGTATCACCGCATTCCAGGGCAAGCCGTTGAATATGCCGGGCGGACTGACTGTCAATCCACTCAATGGAGATCTCCTGGTGGTCAACATGAATGACAACAACCTGGTAGAGCTGAACCTGTCGCAAGTCAAGGCTGTAGGTGTACGCCTGCTCGACAATGTACCGGTAGATGCCCAATCAGGCAATGGTTCAGCGTTGTTCGGCGTCGCTGCAACTAAAGATGCCAGGGGCAACCTTGAAATCTTCTTTACCGACGATAACACGAATACCTTGAACCTGTTGAGTATCTAGTCTGGTTTCTATTGATTGATCCAGGCATTGCACAGAACGGAGGGCATCCTTGTGGTTGCCCCCCGTTTTGCTCTAGACGCTTGGTGTGAAATAGCGTGTTCAGCTCTCCTCAAGCGGACCTCCTGCAGATCCTCAGGGAGGTCGGTTGGCCCCAGTGTGGTGATGATTCCTTAAATTAGCGTTTGCATGTAGCCTTTTTCTACGGTAAAATGAGGAGGCCCATTCCTGTTCAACTCGATCAATAAGAAGTATAAGAGAGGACTGTACGTTTGGGGAGGGTCTATGGGAGATCAGATCGGACAAAAATTTGGCAATTATCGCCTTGTTCGCCTATTGGGAAAAGGGGGGACTGCAGAAGTCTACCTTGGCGAGCATATTCATCTAGGTACACAGGCTGCTATTAAAGTGCTGCATTCCCAAATAGCAAGCGATGATGTGGAGCGATTTCGTAGCGAGGCACGTACCGTTGCTCATCTTATGCATCCTCATATTGTGCGTGTCCTCGATTTTGGTGTAGAAGGCACGATGCCTTTTCTCGCAATGGAGTACGCTTCCCACGGGACTGTGCGAACGCGATATCTCAGGGGCACCCGCTTACCGCTTGAAACGATCATCTCCTACGTGAACCAGGTGGCTGCTGCCCTCCAGTACATTCACGAGCAGAAGAAGCTGGTGCACCGGGATGTCAAACCGGAGAATATGTTACTCCGGACCGACCAGGATCTCTTGCTCAGCGACTTTGGCATCTCCGCCATCGAACAAAGTAAAAGCGATTTGATTACGCAGAAAAGAGTTGGCTTAAGCGCCTCTGGTACGACTTCCTATATGGCGCCTGAGCAGATCCAGGGAGATCCTCACCCAGCGAGCGATCAGTATGCATTGGGCATTGTTGTCTACGAATGGTTGTGTGGTTCCCGCCCTTTCGAGGGGGAGGCCCTCTCAGTCATGTACCAGCATGTGCATGTTCCTGCGCCCCTGTTACGAGAGAAAGTACCAACTATTTCACCTGCGGTAGAGCATGTTGTGCTCAGAGCGCTGGCGAAGAATTACCAGCAGCGTTTTGCCACAATCCGGGATTTTGCTGAGGCTTTAGAACATGCCAGCCATGCACGAGAGGACGCCACTCTTCCTGCATGGCCACTCTCAGGGCAACCTGCGCTCAACTCACCTCCTGCCCAACAGGCGAATCAATCAGGAGACAGCGCAACTCTTCTTGCACAGACGTTCCCTCGAGCTGCACCATCACCGCATTCAACTCAACCTGTATTGAACCCAACGCCTGCGCGAGAGAAATTGGACTACCCATTTACGGGCGGCTACAAGGGACCTTCCACGCATGCTACCCCTAAACAGGATAGGCAGATAGTAGCAGAACCTAACCATGCCCCAAAGTCAACGAGAATCGTGACACCTGTTCATCAGCCTGGTGGCCTATTCCGGGGTAAAGCTATGCTACTGATCGGACTGGTTGTCGTCATTGTTGTGGGAAGCGTTGCCTTTCTCCTTTCCTCGCTGAACAACCATAGTGCTGCTACGCCTGCGGGCAACATTCAATCCACTGTCAATACTCATGCCTCCGCTACAACTGATGCTTCTGCTATAGCTACTGCTGCTGCCAATGCTTACAACGCTGCAACGGCCCACGGGGTGATGCTTGGTTTTGATGCGCAGCACACCCGTGTCAATCCTTATGAGAAAGTGCTCAATGTTATAAATGTCTCCAAGTTGGTACAAGCCTGGAAAGTTGCTTCTGGAGGCCGCATCGGGTCTGTACCAACCGTAGCCGATGGCAGAGTCTACATCAGCGTGGCCGGTCGCGTCTCGAATGAGGGTAATATGTATGCTCTCAATGTCGAAACGGGACATATTGACTGGGTCAAACCCTATGGCACTTACTATAACGGCGCTGGCCCAACGGTAGCCAATGGGACGGTCTACATTGGCTCAGACCAAATACTCTACGCCCTCGATGCCGAAAAAGGAGCCATCAGATGGACTGCCACCACAGGAGGTAGCATCGGCACTTCACCAACGCTGGTCAATGGTGTGATCTACATCGGCTCAGACGATGGTAAACTGAACGCCTTTGACACCTCAAATGGAGCCAAACTTTGGACCTACTCTGTTGGTGGTAGAATCCTCTCCTCCCCTGCCGTTGCCAACGGAATAGTCTATGTCGGTTCGGATAATGGTAACCTATACGCTATCAAAGCCGGTTCGGGGCAGATTCTCTGGACCACTCCTACTAAGGGAAAAGTCCGTTCCTCGCCTGCTGTCGTCAACGGAATAGTCTATGTCGGTTCATTTGATGACAATCTGTATGCTATCAAAGCCGAAACAGGAGCGGTGCTCTGGACCGCACCAACCGGTGATAGCATTTACTCTTCGCCTGCTGTCGCCGACGGGGTGGTCTACGTTGGCTCGAGTGACAGCAAGCTCTATGCCTTTCATGCCTCTGGATGCGGGAACACTACTTGCCAGCCTCTCTGGACCGCCTCCACCGGGGGTAGTATCTTTTCCTCACCTACTATTGCCAAAGGCGTGCTTTAAATTGGGTCGAATGACACCAGGCTCTATGCCTTTCATACCTCTGGATGCGGGAGTGCTTCTTGCCAGCCTCTCTGGTCGGCTTCCACTGGGGGTAGTGTCCGTTCCTCTCCAACGGTAGCCAATGGGTTTGTCTATGTCGGTTCCGAAGATGGCTATGTGTATGCGTTTCACCTGCCTGGTGCTACTTAATTAAGCAAGTGTTGGCCTGGGTGGCGTTGCGATCTGGTACATGCTACCTCGAATGGGAAGAAGGTAGCTCCACACGCATCTGCCATGACTGTGGCTACGTGGTGGAAGGTGGCATTCCCGTCGAGATGCGCGAATGGGACTGTCCCAACGAAGACTGTTTGTACCACCATCTCCGAGACGAGAACGCAGCACAAAACGGCTTGACACGAACGCTCAAGGCATTGGGGTTGCCCTGCTCGGGCCGTCGGGAGGTCTCCTCTCGGCGTGCCTGGCGGTTCAACGGGCTAGGATTCACTTCCGGGGTTCGTTGACGGATAGTGCAACAGCTATCGACTGCCAGGAAATCAAATCAGAACCATGACAGGATCTGACCCATCTCTAGAAATAGCTAGCTTTGGGAGAGCGGATACTGTATAATCGCACTATGCAAAATGACACGATTGCGGCAATCGCGACGCCGCCCGGTACAGGTGGCATTGGTGTAGTCCGTGTGAGTGGAACGGAAGCGTTCACCCTGGTGGAGCCTCTTTTCCGACAGCCGGGAG
>CATPCK010000988.1 GCA_955652655.1 uncultured Ktedonobacteraceae bacterium
CTGCATTCGTGACTATTTCGCAGGTAACTATCGCTGCCTGGATTCGATTCCTGTAAGTACCGGTGGCACAGTCTTCCAGCAGCAGGTCTGGTCAATGTTACGCACCATACCACCAGGAACGACGATCAACTATGGTGAAATTGCGGCGAAACTTGGCAAGCCTAGCGCGTACCGTGCCGTCGGTGGAGCGAACGCCCTCAATCCTATTCCAATTGTGTTGCCGTGTCATCGTGTTGTCGGCGCGGACGCTTCCCTGACTGGCTACGGCGGGGGGATCGAGCGCAAGCGCTGGCTGTTGCAACACGAAGGCTACGCCATATAGCTGCGATACAGGTTTATCATCTTGCAAGCTGGCTGAGCGCACGGCGCACGAAAACGGGCGTGACCTGTTTGCGATAATTGATCGTCAGGTCGGCATTGTCCAGCGGCTTGGAGCGCCTGGAGGCAGCGACCGCCACTGCATCGATCAATTCAGAACTGAGCGACTGACCAACCAGTTGTGCGGCAGCCTCGCTCGCCTCTACCGGGTGAGATGCCACAGCTCCCAGTGTAATGCGCGCATCAGCCACCGTCCCGTCAGCAGCAAAGCGCAGCGCCACCGCTACCCCCAGCAGTGGAAAATCGAATGAGCCTCGACGGCGCAATTTCAGGTAGACACTGCGCCAGCCATCAGCCGGCGGTAAGATCACCTCGGTGAGTATTTCATCCGCAGCCTTCGTATAGGGGTCCATGCCATCATCGCGAAACAGTTCGCGTACAGGTAATACACGCTCGCCCCGTACGCTCACCAGGCGCACCTGCGCACCCAGGCTGACTAACACTGGTGCCGTGTCTGCCGAAGAAATTGCCCAACAGCGCGGGCTCCCTGGAGCAACCAGGCATACATCGCCATCTTTCTTCATGCAATAGCCAATAGAGTGACGCCAGAACTCGGTCTGATTGTAATAGTTACAGCGAGTATCCAGCAAAAGGTTGCCGCCAATGGTGCCCGCGTTGCGCAGTTGAGGCGTTGATACGGAACCAGCAGCAGTGGCAAGCGCGGGATAGTGTTGCAGGATGAGAGCATGAGCAGCCAGGGTGGAGAGCGTCACGCCCGCGCCAATGCGCATCCCCTGCCCTGGAGAGCCACTGATGCTACGCAATGCCGGAATGGCCCGCAGCCCAATCAAAACCGGCGGTGTAAACTGGCGTCGTTTCATGTTTGGGTAAAGATCGGTACCACCCGCGACCAGCATGGCCTGCTCACCTTCCTGCGCCAGCATCTGCGCAGCTTCATCAAGGCCACGAGGAGCCAGGTAGCGAAATGGTGGAAGTCGTAACATCAGGACACCCCCTCTTCCGCAGTCACAGGCCGGCTTGCATCCTCACCTTGAACCTCCAGGGAACCCTGTAGGCTGGTCGTACCCGTAGGGGCGAGGGTGGAGTGGTGCTGGGTGGGGACGCTTGCGTCGCCCTTGCCGCCCACATTACTCCCTTTCGCTTCCAGCGAACCAGGCTGTCCGGTCGAAACCGTAGGGGTGGGAACGCTTGCGTCGCCCTTGCCGCCCTGGCCGCCTCCATTCATCTCTTCAGGCTGCCATTTGATAAGGCGCGTTGGCCACGGAGACGGCGCCTCGGTAGGCACAACCTGTAGACGCGGTGTCGAACGAGTCGTCGCTGCTTCGGTCTTCATAGCCTTGAGCACTTTATCCGGTGTTATGGGTACCTCGTCGATGCGCACACCTATCGCGTCATAGACGGCATTAGCAATGGCGGGAATGACCGGGTTGAGCGGCCCTTGTCCGGCCTCTTTGCCTCCAAAGGGACCTTCCTGGTCGGGAATCTCGATCAGTATGCTTTCAATTTCGGGCGTGTCCAGCGTCGTAGGAAGTTTATAATCCAGCAGCGACGGGATTTTATGCCGCCCTTTACGGAAGACCTGTTGCTCCATCAGCGCCTCGCCATAACCCATGTACGCCCCTCCCTCGACCTGGCCAGCGACCAGCAGGGGGTTGATGGACTGCCCTACATCATGTGCCATCCAGAGTTTATCGACGACCACCTCACCAGTCTCTACATCCACCGCCACCTGCGCCACACACGTGGAGTAAGAGTAAGCAGGCGAAGGTCCCACGCCTGCGCCTTTGTAATCACCGTGGATGCCTTCGGGTGGGGCGTAAGACCCTGACGCCACCAGCGCGCCATAGCGAGCCTCGGTCAACTGCACAGTTTGCGCAAAGGGTAAGGCTACTCCCGGATCGTCCTCGTCGAAAATGATGCCATCCGCAGCGTCGAGGCGCTCTCCAGGAACATGTAACTTTTCAGATGCCAGATCGAAGAGCTGCGCTTTCAGTTTGCGCGCGGCAGCGATGGCGGCATTCCCGGCCATGAATGTAACGCGGCTGGAATATGAACCGAGATCAACCGGGGTAAGCGTGGTGTCGGCGGTTTCCAGGTGAATGTGCCCAGGTTCTACGCCCAGCTCTTCCGCGACGATGTAGGCGAGCACGGAGGTTGATCCCTGGCCAATATCTGTCGCGCCACAGTAGACGGTGACGCCTCCTCCCCGGTCCAGGCGAATCTGCACGGCTGAGTGGGGCAGGTCATTCCAGTAAATGGGTTTGCCCGCGCCACAGAGGTAGGCGGAAGCGGCTATGCCCATGCCGCGTTTGATAAAAGCATCCTCTACCGCTCCGTTGCTACCATTCATCGCGTCTTCCCCATTAAGCGAAGCAGCCTGGAACTTGTCCCAACCCGAGCGTTCAACAACGGCATCCAGGCACTCGCTGAGAGCGCAACTGGTAATGCGCAGGCCATTGACCGTGCGCGTATTTGGCTCAACCAGGTTACGGCATCGCAGTTCTACCGGGTCAATGCCTAGGTCAAGGGCAATCTTATCAAGATGCACCTCCACCGCGTAGCGCGGCTGGGTAGTTCCATGCCCGCGTTTGGGGCCACACGGCGGCTTGTTGGTGAACAGGCGCATGCCCTCGAATTTATAACATGGCAGTTTGTAGGTCACGGTCTGCAAGGCTCCCGTGTAGTACGTGGTGGCGACACCGTAGGACCCATACGCGCCGCCATCCAGGTACGAACGAAAGTGCATAGCGGTTAGCGTGCCGTCGCGTTTCACGCCGGTCTTGACCCACATTTTGACTGGATGGCGTCCCCGGTGGATTAAAA
>CATPCK010000989.1 GCA_955652655.1 uncultured Ktedonobacteraceae bacterium
CTTCATAGCAAAGAGGTACAATGAGCCTCACATAGAAGCACTTTGAGCAGCTCAGAAACGGCATTGACTCACTTGCTACTGTTGAAGACGACAAGAAAGGGGTAGTCATGGATGGACATCGGACTTCATCTCTCGCTCAGTCTCCCCTTGCGCTTCCCCATTCGGGTCCGAACACTTGATGGAGTTCCCAAACTCCTCGCAGGCGGTATTCCCATCACCCCGATCAATCTGATCCTCAAGCAAAAACAGCGAGAGCAAGGAGCAACGCTTGCGTCGCTCGATACGTATGTTCGTGCTGCGCGTCTTTATACCGAGTTCTGTGCCCATCGGCACCAATCACTCGTTGGCATCTCGAATGAGGAATTCATCTGGTTCAAACACGCTCTCTGTGACTAACGGGATAATTGTCATTTGTCAGGAGGATTGTTGACCTGTCTGCCAAATATCATGCCACGCAGCCAAGCATCTTGAGCAGATTGCCTCTGACCCATAATCTGGCCGGACATCATTTTCTTGTTCCGAGACGCTCATCACTTGCCTTTTTGGCTCCATTTTTTGCCTGATGCCAACATATGTGGCTGAAGTGCCATTTTACTTGGCAGACGATGAAGCCTCTCTAAAAGCGGCTCCTGATAGATGCGGGCCATTTTACGTGACAAATTTGGTGGTTCCGTCCTTAGCACACACATATGAAAAAGATGAGCTACAATGTCTCGACACATTATGCGGCAGAAACTCACAGGGAAAATCGTCTCAAAGCCGATGTCAGGCTAAGTGTTGGCATTTTATATGGCAGAAATCGGCCAAGTTACCGGCTCTTACACGACTTTGGTGAGAAGCTGATCAGCTCTTGAGAGACAAAGATTGACAGATCATGATAAAATAGTATGGAATAAAAGTTCTACGAGAAGCGTTTTCATTTCAGATACTCCCCATTTTTGACCCAATGTACCCAGGAACTGATGGTGATGATAGAAGGGAACCCTTTTCTTCCACTTCCCGAAGGAATGTGTATTGAACACATTCAGAGAACAGAAACCGATCTGGTCGTTTCTGTGGTCTCAACCTATCCTACGTCGCGTTGTCCACTTTGTTCTTGGCCTTCGTCCTCGGTTCACAGCTTGTACCAGCGAAGTGTACGAGACGTGCCATGTGGTGGCCAGAATGTCCGACTTACTCTTACGGCTCGCAAATTCTTTTGCCGCAATGATGACTGCCGACGCAAAATCTTTACTGAGCGCTTTCCTACCTTTGTTGAGCCTTGGGCACAGATGACCGTTCGACTCTGTGAGGAAATTCAGGCCATCGGCTTCTCCACGAGTGGGAGTTTGGGGACGCGGCTGGCTACTCGTCTTGGGATCTCGACCTCATGGATGACGATTTTGCGTCGTATGATGGCTCTTCCTACACCTGGCGCTGGCTCGGTTGTCGCTTTGGGGATCGATGACTTTTCCTTCCGCCGTGGACGCAAGTTCGGCACGATCCTCGTTGATCTGGATTTGCATCAAGTGATCGATGTCCTGGCTGAACGTTCGTCTCAGACCTCAGCCGACTGGATGCGTGATCATCCAGAAATCATCTATGTGAGCCGGGATCGCGGGAAAGATTATGCACAAGGGGCCAGTGAAGGGGCACCACAAGCGGTCCAAGTCTCGGATCGGTTTCACCTCATGAAAAACTTCGTGGAGGCCATCGAATCGGAGGTCTCACGCTGTTACAGACACCTTCGACAGATGCAACTTCCCCTTCCCACTTCTGATTTGCCGGTACCTGATGAGTGGCGGCAAGCCCCTGAGGCAGATGCAGAACGAAAACGGCTGGCCGACAAGCAGGAACGATACACGCAGGTCAAAGACTTGTTGTCACGCGGCCTTTCCGCCAAAGAGATTGCCCAACAACTCGCCATGCCAGTGCGAACGGTCTATCGCTGGCAAGAACGAGAAGGGTGTCCGGCGCACCAGTCTCCACACCCCAAACGCCCTGACAAACAAGAGCGATACGAGCAAATCAAAGAGTTGCGGTTGCATGGCCTTTCACAAAAAGAGATTGCTCAGCGGCTTGCGATCGGGGTTCGGACGGTGCAACGATGGCAAGGGCTGGAGACCTCTCAGGTGAATCCGCCTCGACGCAAGCGGCGAAGTATCTTCGATCCCTACGCTGCTTACGTTCTCTCTCGCTGGCAGCAAGGCCAACGTTCTGTCTCGCTTCTATGGCAAGAAATTCAGAAGCAGGGCTTTACTGGCTCTCTCCAGACGATGTATCGCTTTGTGCGAGTACTACGTCAAGAGGCTGTACCGCTTCCTGCACCTGGCGTTGCTGATCGTATTTCCGTCCAAAAAGCGATCTGGCTTCTCGCTCGCCCCTCTGAAAATCTCAAAGCCGAGGAGCGGAGTGATCTCCAAGAGATATGCCAGGCCAGTCAAGAGCTAGCCGCTTTGCATCCCCTTGCCCAATCATTTGGACAGATCGTCCGCAAGCGTGAAGGGCACCGCCTTCAAGATTGGATCAAGCAGGTAGAGACAAGCAGCTTCCGCGATGTGAAGCGTTTCACTGCCGGATTGCAACGGGACCAAGAAGAAGTCCTTGCCGGGTTAACGCTGGTCTATTCCAATGGGCAGGTAGAGGGTCAGGTAAATAAGCTCAAGCTGATTAAAAGAATGGGGTATGGCCGGGCAGGCTTTCGGCTCCTGCGTCAGCGTGTCCTTCACGCCCTGTAGTCGATTCCCTTTGATCTTTCAGTGAAAAGACGCCTCCACGCCGGTCCCAGAGGAGCACGCCGAAGTTTTCACGTCGGGAAACCATTCCCATAGTCCTTTACCCTGCTTGGCCTTGAGGAGAACCTGGGGAGTAATCGCCTCCCGCCCCGAGCTGCCACCAGCAGAGGCGGCAAAAGCCTCGGGAACACGTGCGTTTTCACCCACAGGCCCAAAGGCGTTGCGGGAACCAGGAACCTGGCAGTTGCTCCCACCTTTTTTTGCTCCTGTCTGACCACGGGCCTGAAGGCCTGTTCGTACTGGGGAAAGGCGAGCTTGTGATCGCCCAGCGCCACTTTCAGTTCTCCGGCCAGGATACAGGCTCCCATCATGGCCAGCGTCGACCCTTGCCCAGTCAGCAGTGCCGGGCAATAGCCGGCGTCTCCCAGCAGCACCGCTCGGGCGTTCGACCAGGTCTCCATGCGGATCTGGCTCACCGCATCAAAGTACAAGTCTGGGGCCGTTTGCATTTTCTCCAGGAGTCGAGGGACTTCCCAGGCTTCTCCGGCAAACACCTCAGCCAGCAGTTGCCTGTGCTGCGCCACATCATGGTAATCATAGTGTAGCTTCGCGGGTTGCTTGAACAGGAAAAACGCGGCCAGTGTCTGGTTGCCTCGTGTACTGCGTACCGCAACCAGTTTTCCGGGGACATTATACATCTGTATGGAGGC
>CATPCK010000990.1 GCA_955652655.1 uncultured Ktedonobacteraceae bacterium
AGGAGAAGACCAGCAACAGAGAGAGGTCATCGCTCCGACATGTCGGAGCGATGACCTCTCTCTGTTGCTGGTCTTCTCCTACTGAGGTTGGAAGGTGACCGGTAGTGACCTGATCACAAAGACGATCCCCGTATTGACCATAACCGGGAAACCCTCCACTCGTTGGAGGTTTCTGAGTTGTTCCAGCATCATTGGCAAGGCAATCCTGGCTTCCAGGCGGGCCAGCGGTGCGCCCACACAGAAGTGTATGCCATGCCCAAAGGCCAGGTGACGATTGGGCTCACGCTCGATATCAAACCGATCGGGATCGGGAAATTGAGCAGGGTCGCGGTTGGCTGAGGCTGTCCAGGCCAGCACGAACTGGTTGGCCGGAATGTGTTGTCCTGCCAATTCGACGTCTGTTCTGGCCTGGCGGAAGAGAAACCAGACCGGTGGCAGGTAGCGGAGTATCTCTTCGACCGCTGTGGGCATCAAGGCGGGCTCGCGGATCAAACGTTCCATCCTATCTGGGTAATCGGTAAAGCACACCACGGCATTGGCAATCAAGTTTTTGGTGGTCTCCTGCCCGGCAGCCAGCAGCAACGTGCAGAACTTGACCAGGTCGTACTCACTCAACCGTTCGCCGTCCACTTCAGCCGTACTCAGTGCGCTGATCAGATCTTCGCGCGGCGCGCGGCGTCGCTCCTCCAGCAGCCTGGAGAAGTAGTCAGACATCTCCTCCTGCATGGACCGTCCAGCATTTTGCTGGGCGAGAGCGGGGTCCGAGCTATCAACGCGTGCCCAGCGTTGAAAGATGTCCCAATCTTCAGACGGCACGCCGAGCAGATCCGCAATGACTTTGGCGGGTAGTGGAAAGGCGAAGTCTGAGACAATGTCCATCTTGCCCTGTGGGCGAACCTGATCCAGCAGTTCTTGCGTTATCTGGGTGATACGATCTGACAGGCGGGCAACCGCTCGCGGGGTAAACGCCTGATTGACCAGGTTACGCAATTTGCGGTGGTCTGGCGGGTCCGTCGCGACGAGCGTGTCTTTGAGGAAGGAGCCGGTAGCTCCAAATGCCTGTGAAGAAAAGCGGTTATAATCGGTAATGACTGTCGACACGTCTTCGTAACGAAAGACCTGCCACAGGTGCATTCTCTCATCGTAGAAGACGGGTTGCTGGGTTCGCATCTCCTCAAACCAGGAGTAGATTTGTGGGATCTCTTCGAGTGCATGAGGACGAAATGGAGTGAATGCTTGTGAACGAGATTTCGATGGTTGTTGCATCTATCAAAACTTTCTTCTTACTTCTTGTTGGCAAGACCTTCAAAGCAGGATATTGGACTGGAAGATCTCTGCTGACGCTTCGGTATACATTTGACTTGCTACATTGACTTTTTAGACTTTCTCGTTCAAATTCTAGGATTCAAAGTCAAGCTTGTCAATGGGGAGGATTAAGTTGTCAGATGCAAGCCCCCGCCTTGTTTGACCACTCCTGTTGAACTGTGTAGTTGCCAACCTGTTTCGTTTTCCAGGCGCAGATATCGCCGATTTCGCCGTTTGTGTCGTCATACCAACCTTGCCCAGGTACCGGATCAGTGATTGCTTCGCACAGTTCGTGCGAACTGGTTGAAGTGAGAGCATCAAATGCCGCCAGGCCACCAATACAGCCTGAGCAGTCAGGATACGGCATCACAGCATAGAAGACCTGCCCGTTGATAGCATCATGGTATCCGCAAAATGACTGGCACGAACTACTGCTACCCTGTACTACAACGACTCCCGGCGGCAGGTATACGAAGTAGAGCGTATTTGAGGTAGGCTGCGGGAAAGCAGCATTGTTGGCAATTTCGTTTTGGAGCATATTCTGTAGAGCCGCATCAGTTACAGACTGACCCGGGTCTGATGTAGTGACTGTGGCTGTACCGATCCGACTGCCATGACCAATGGCCTGCGTCGGAGTACTGTACTCAGCCAGTTGATCGATTAGCGAACTGGTCAGGATGTAATCGAAGAAATCGTTCAGTTGCTGCATGGAATTACTCTGTGGTGACTGCTGCCAGGCCTGTCCCCAGAAGACCGTGAAAACCTGAACATTGCTCAGCAAAGGGCCGCCACGATAGGTGAGATTCGCGGTCGCCGCTATTCCCACACCAGGCACATAGAGCGGTACGATACGGATAGCATTGTCTCGAGGTGTATTGATAGCCATGTGTTCTTCTCCTTAAGATACTATAAGATATTATCATTATAGCTAGCTTTGATAAGAGAAAGCTGAAAGAAGTGTAAGGTTTCTGTAAAGTTTTTTCCAAAAAGTATAAAGTCAGGTGTTAAGAATACTCGACTTATGACTCTCCTCCACCTGTACTGGCTACTCGGCATTGGTTCTGAGCAGAAGCCCCGGAGTCTTGTTGACTCTGGGGCTTCATACTTTCCTACTGCTTAGGAGGCGCGAAGGTTGTGGATTTCTTTATAGACCTGTCATTCCTGGCAGCGCTAGGGCTTACAGGTCCACTCTCTCCAACTATATCCATCGCGTACAAAAATCTGGTGGGCTGCTACTATATTTGCATAGGCATTAAAGGGCGATTGACCTGCTCCTGAGGTCCCTGCCCATGTACCTGGCATTATTTGGAAGACGCCAGAGGCGCCCGAACGATTGTAAGCACCGGGACTCAGGCCAGACTCACACGTCGCAACATTGATAGCTGCTGCCCCATAAGGACCAAACACCTGGTAAATCATAGACGCGACGCTACCGTTACCGGCTGGTACTGGCTGTGGAGCAACAGGAGGGGTTACACTCCTCTGCTGTGCCGGTG
>CATPCK010000991.1 GCA_955652655.1 uncultured Ktedonobacteraceae bacterium
ACCGGGAGTTCCCTGGGAACGCACGCCTGTGGACATCTTGTAAGACACGGGACACCGCGCAGAGGTGGGTGAAGCAGGAACTCGGATAGGATATTCTGGCATGCCCATGAATGTCATCGGAAGAGAGAACGGAATGATAACGTGACCACATATCAGGTAGAGGTACGAGCAAAAGCGGAGCAACACGATGCGCAGGCGCACCGGCTAGCCCGCGAAATAATATATGTTCCGCCGCAGCAATTGCCCTCGCTGAACGCCATAACCGCTAACCAGAAGTCTCCCCTCACCCTCCGCACCGCGCAACTCTATCACCTCACAGGTTATCTTACTCCTACACAAGCTGACCAGCTCATGACCAATCTGCTCGCTGATCCCGTTATACAGGAGGCGCGATTAACCGCTCATGAAGCGGTTCAAGAGCATATCGTCGATGTCTTCTTTCATGCCGGAGTAACAGATACATTGGCTGAGAGCGTCGTAGCTGGTGCGCAAATGCTTGGTATTACAGGACTCGAACACGTCGAGACGGGGCGCCGCTACCTGCTCGACACTCGTCTTAGCGCAGCCGAAGTCAGAACGATTGCCGAAGCTCTCCTGTACAACCCGGTTATACAGCAATATGAACTGCGTCTGGCGCACGAAAATGGAGGGGCAGCACACGCCGCCCAATGTATTGCGTCGAGTGATATTGATGACACAGTAACAACTATAGCTGACCAGGGAATGGACGACAACAAATCAAGCCGGGCTGATGGGGTGTTCGAGGCTTCCCCTACCGTATCCATACCCATTTGTGACATGACTGGCCGGCAATTGCTCGACCTGAGTAAGCAGGGTCTGCTCGCTTTAAATCTTGCTGAGATGCGAACCATTCAACAGCACTTTCGACAGCAGAAGCGTGAGCCCACTGACGTTGAGCTGGAAACACTGGCACAGACCTGGTCGGAGCACTGTTCGCACAAAACCTTCAAAGCCACCATTGTGTACCGCGAGTTGGATAGCCACGGCAATGTCCTGGCGCTAGAAACCATCAACGGCTTGCTCAAGCAGTATCTCATGCGGGCCACGCAGCAGGTCGAGCAATCCTGGCTGGTATCGGCCTTCAGCGATAACGCGGGCATCATCCGTTTTACCGGGACGCAGGATATCGCTTTTAAGGTTGAAACACATAACCATCCCTCGGCTATAGAGCCGTTTGGTGGAGCAAATACAGGTATGGGCGGCGTCATTCGCGACGTGCTGGGCGTCTCCGCGCAGCCGATCGCCTGTACCGACATTCTCTGCTTTGGTCCACCTGATACGTCTATTGACGAGCTACCAGCCGGCATCCTCGCACCGCGGCGCATTGCTGGCGGCGTGGTCAATGGCGTGCGCGACTACGGCAATAAGATGGGTATACCGACGGTCAATGGCGCGGTTCTCTATCACCATGGATATCTCTACAACCCGCTGGTGTTCTGTGGTTGCCTGGGTATCCTGCCGCATGGCAGTCATCCACGGCAGGTAGAGCCTGGCGATCGCATTGTGGTGCTGGGTGGAAGAACAGGCCGTGATGGTATACACGGCGCCACCTTCTCTTCCGGTGAGATGAGCAGCGAGATCAACGCCCAGGCTGGCAGCGCCGTGCAGATAGGTGCTCCCATCACCGAAAAGAAGGTAGCAGATGTGATTATCCAGGCAAGAGACCGGAGACTGTATCACGCTATCACCGATTGCGGCGCTGGTGGCTTCTCATCCGCCATCGGCGAAATGGGCGCGGAGACGGGGGCCTACGTTGAGTTGGAAAAGGCTCCCCTCAAATACCGCGGGCTGGCTCCCTGGGAGATCTGGCTCTCGGAGGCCCAGGAACGCATGGTGCTGGCAGTTCCCCCCGCACACCTGCCAGAGTTGCTCGAGATTTGTGAGATCGAAGAAGTTGAGGCCAGCATCATCGGCACCTTTACCGGGAGCCACCGCCTGGTCGTTACCTACCAGGACAAAACAGTTGCCGACCTGGACATGCAATTTCTGCACGATGGCAGGCCGGAGAGAACGTTAGAATCAGTCTGGGTCAGGGATGACACAGGCGCTGCGCGCAATACCCAATTCAGTGCGCCCTCTGACCCATACAGCACATCTCTTGATGGAGCAACGCATTGGGCATCCACATTGTTAGCGTTACTGGCTCATCCCACCATAGCCTCCAAAGAAGAAGTGGTACGCCGCTATGACCATGAAGTGCAGGGAGCAACCGTCCTGAAACCCCTGGTGGGGAGAGCAGGCAACGGCCCGGGCGATGCCGCCGTATTGCAACCACTGCTCGACGAGGAATCGCTAGCAGGTATCGTCCTTTCCAACGGCGTCAACCCGCTCTACGGCAAAATCGATCCGTATCATATGGCGATGAATGCCGTTGACGAGGCGCTGCGCAACCTGGCAGCCGTTGGCGGCGACATCGAAAAAGCGGCCATTCTCGACAATTTCTGTTGGGGCAATCCCACCGACCCGCTGCAACTGGGCATGCTGGTGCGCGCAGTCAAAGGCTGCTATGATGCCGCGCTCGGCTTTGGCACCCCCTTTATCTCTGGTAAGGACAGCCTGAACAATGAATATCGTGCGCATGACCAGCGTTCACCCGTTATCCCGACGCTGGTGATTTCGGCCATAGGCGTCATCGAAGATGCCTCGCGTACCATTGACATGTCACTCAAACGCGCCGGGAATCTCGTGTACCAGGTCGGTGCGACGCGCAACGAGCTGGCGGGATCTCATTATGCGGAGGTCTTCCAACCGGATATCACACAGCATATGCCTGGTACCACCGTCCCACAGGTGGACGTCGCATCTGCCCGCGCCACCATGAAAGCAGTAGGTGAAGCTATTCGCAAGGGCCTGCTGCAAGCCTGCCACGATCTATCAGAGGGCGGTCTTGCCGTCGCAGCCGCCGAAATGTCGCTCGCAAGCCTGCTTGGAATGACCATCGATCTAAAAAATCTAAATGTAGGGGCACCCCTTGCGGGTGCCCTGGGGGGGGCTGGTGCACCCCTTGCGGATTCCCTGTGGAAGGCCAGCATGATTCTGCTATTGAGCGAATCTCCGTCGCGCTTCCTCGTTGAGGTTGCCCCTGAGCAGCGGGAAGCATTTGAGGCCCATATGCGCTCATATAGCATAAACGATGTTGCCTGCATTGGCCTGGTAGAGGCAGCAGAGCGCTTTATCGTCAGGCACGGCGAGGAGACGCTGATAGATCTTTCCATTGAGGCATTACAGCAGGCGTGGAAAGGAGGCCAGGCATGACTGCTCGTGCGCTCGTACTTCGTGCTCCAGGCATTAATTGTGATCGCGAAACCGCTCGTGCCTGCCGCCTGGTTGGCTTCGAAACAGATGTACTCCATATCAACCATCTCATCAAGGCACCTGAACGTCTTCTCGACTACACCTTACTCGTCATTCCTGGCGGCTTCTCCTATAGTGATGACCTTGGAGCAGGCACTCTACTTGCAAAAAATTTGACCACCCATCTTGGCCCAAAGCTGGATCAATTTATTGACGATGATCGGCTGGTGTTGGGCATCTGCAATGGCTTCCAGGTGCTTGTGCGCGCCGGGCTGTTGCCGGGTTACTTCTCTCCAGATGGCGAAACTGAGGCCGATATACCTGCCGCTGCCAGCCTGACCGATAACGCATCGGCCCAATTTGAGTGCCGCTGGGTCATCCTTGATGTACAGCGCAGCGAGTGTATTTTTACGCGGGGGATTGATCACCCGATAACGTTACCAGTGGCCCATGGCGAAGGTCAATTTGTGCTGGCCGAGCCAGGTCTACTCAGAACGCTGGCCATGGATGGGCATGTTCCGCTTGTCTACGCCTCACATGCTAGAGGCGATGTTGCTTATCCTGACAACCCCAATGGCTCAATCGGCAACATCGCCGGGGTATGTAATACGTTCGGCAGCATCTTCGGCTTGATGCCCCACCCTGAACGCTATGTCTCGTCAATCCAGCATCCACAGCGCAGGGGTACAGCGGGTGGACAGGGCGATGGATTGCTGATATTTCAGAATGCTTTCAACTATGCACAGTCGTTGAACTCGCGTGTATATGCGATGGGCGCCCTTGCAAGCACGCAATCATCTCGTCAAACTTCTTACGTTTCAAGCGGGGTGAATATCACCGTCGCCGAGCGTGCCAAAGCATTGATGAAAGATGCCGTACGAGTGACGCAGGGACCAGATGTCCTGGCGGGCATGGGTGCCTTTGCCGGGATGATGGATGCGCGCAGTATTCAACACATGCGGCAGCCTGCGCTGGTGGCCTCGACAGATGGCGTTGGCACAAAGACGCTGATCGCGGCGCAGGCCGGGCGCTTCGATACCATCGGCTATGATCTGGTCAACCATTCCGTGAATGACCTGTTGACGCAGGGAGCCAGGCCGCTCTTCTTCATGGATTACCTTGCGATGGGCAAATTGGATGCGCTGCACGCCGCGATGATCGTGCGCAGCGTTGCTGAGGCATGCCAGGCGGTCGGCTGTGCCTTACTGGGAGGCGAGACAGCGGAGATGCCTGGTGTCTATCTCTCTGGAGCTTTTGATCTGGCCGGCACCATCGTCGGTGTAGTTGAACAGGATTCAGCGATTGATGGCGCAAGGATCAACCCTGGCGACGTCTTGTTCAGCCTCCCTTCGAGCGGGCTGCACACCAATGGCTATTCATTGGCCCGCCGCGTCTTCGCACCCTACGCATTAAATACCGTCTTTCCTGAATTGAAAGAGCCGCTGGTTGATGCCCTGTTACGACCGCATCGCTGCTATCTCTCGGAGATACAAACCCTGCAGAGCCATGCTGGAATCACCATCAAGGGTATGGCGCATATCACAGGTGGCGGCTTTGCGGGGAACATTGCCCGTATCCTGCCCGAAGGCAGGCAGGCAGTTATTGAGACGCGCGCCTGGACACCTCCACCCCTGTTCCAATTACTGGGCCGGTTAGGCCATGTCGAGCGCAAAGAGCTATATCAAACGTTTAATATGGGTGTAGGGATGGTACTGGTCTTCTCAGTAGAGGCGTCGGAGCAGGCGCGGCATATCTTGCCTGAACTGATCCCTATCGGCTACATCAGACAGGGTAATGGCGTTGTATTACAATAAAATCGTTGGGCCTCGGTATCTCGCAGACAGCGTGAGGTGGTGTATGAATTATCAACCCGGCCGTAGGGGCCGATTGATCGCGCCCACAGCCGATTTATCGGCCCTCATAG
>CATPCK010000992.1 GCA_955652655.1 uncultured Ktedonobacteraceae bacterium
AGGGAGGGTAATGAAGCGAAGTTCATCAATTATCCGTGTCTATATGAGATACCTATCCTTTGACGTTAGTGATGTCACCTGGCGACATTCGTTTACTCACAGAAGGAGAAAATTATGACACAAACATTTAGCGAAGATGTCACTTCTTTGCCTCCACAACAGTTACAAAAACAACGGAGAAAGCAAGTCAAACAACAGACGAAAATGATGTTGAAGGTGGAGCAAGCCAAGAGGGACATGCAGAAGGCCCAAATGAAGATGGCGAAAGCGCAGTTAGACCACGAAATCGCCACCACCCGCCTGCGCACCTATGAGGAACAGCTCAATCAGATGCGTGATGAAGGTTCCAGTAACAAATAATGAAGTCTTCCTCCACAACACAGGGTTGATTCTCAAAAGAGGAAGCAGGGAGAAAGCATCATGTGTATGCTTTCTCCCTGCTTCCTCTTTTGTCGATCATCAAAAAGAAGAGAGTACAAGTATGTTTCGAAAAGGTGCCCAAACGCGCTTACCAGGGTAAATGGGCGTCGTTGGACGCTGAGTGATTCCCACTGCCATTGAGCCAGATACGTGCCCTGGAGGGAGTCTGAGTCCAGCGATCCTGGTATTCAACAATTTTTTGATTGTCGTGCTGATCAGGACCGGGATCCAGGAGTTGTCCTCTGTGCCAGTCTAGTCGCTTGACACGACGAAGAAAGTGGATGGACTTACGGATATTCATTATTTCTCCTCGTTATCTGCAAACAAATCACGCACGTTTACGCCAAGTGTACGAGCAATCTTGCCTAATGCTTCGAGGTTGACCGACCTGGTACTGTTGTTCCAGTACCGATTCAAAAGAGGCATAGTGACCCCTGCTTTCATTTGAAGCTGAGAGCGATTCACATTCTGCCTTTGCGCAATATCTTTGATCTGCAACCTTACCACAAACAGGCCCTTCTAGCTTTGCATAGAACCACGTCTACATGTCTTCATAGAGAGTAGCACATTTTTGTTATAACGTCAACGTTATAACGAGTTCAATGATGTATGAAAAAGTTCAATGATCATTTGCTCCAGATCTGAGAGCACCCGACTTTAGTCTCGCCAGGAACACGCCTCCAGACGCATTACAAAAACACGCTGTTCGCTTATGCTTTAGAAAGTTACTGATGGCAATCACAAAAACAAGTCTAGCAAGAGGAGCAAAGACCAGATGAAGGCAAGCTGGCAGTGGTACGCAACAGTAAGATCGGCATGGTCTTCCAGGCGTTCAACCTGATCCCCACGCTGACCGCGCAAGAAAACGTCGAGGTCCCGCTGTATGTTGGCAAACACAAAGGCTCACCCGCCGCACGGGCGCAAGAATTGCTGGCCCAGGTTGGTCTCTCGCACCGGCTCAATCATCGTCCCAACCAGTTGTCAGGCGGCGAGCAGCAGCGTGTCGCGATTGCGCGTGCGCTGGCCACTGATCCTGCCCTGGTGATTGCCGACGAGCCAACGGGCAACCTCGATGCAGGCAACGGGGAAAACGTGCTCAAGCTCATCGCTGAACTCCGTGAGCAAACAGGTAAGACCTTTATTATCGCGACCCATGATCCGGTCGTGGCCTCGCATGCAGGTCGCGCTATTCGTATCGTAGACGGTAGAGTCGCCGAGATCGACACCTCTAAGGGCGTCATCACGCAGTAACTTCAAAGCAAGCAAGGATGATACGACCATGAAAGCTTCCATGTACTTCAACTATACCTCACGTTCGCTGCTGCGCGGTGGGCAGCGCACAATCCTGGCGGTATTCTGCATAGCTGTTGGCGTGATGTCGATTGTCGCACTACAACTCGTCGGTTTCATGCTGCAGAACTCGCTAACCGCCAATGTGCGCGCTACGAATGGCGGCGATATCTCGGTAACTGCTCAGAGCGTGCCGCTCGGCGCGAGCGACCTGTCCTTCTTCAAGCAGCTCAAGAGCAATGGCGCCATCTCCAATTACACCGCCGTTAGCGAAGTAAGTGGTGGTTTGAGCGCGGTGACCCCCTCGTTCCAGTCTTTTAGCGTCGAGGCGGTCGATCCGACTCGCTACCCACTCGTCTCTCCGCCAACGTTCGTGACCCCGAGCAACGGGAAGATCTCGGACCTGCTCACGCGTAACCAGGTGATCGTTACCCAGAGCTTTCTCGACCGCTATGCCAAAAAGTCAGGCGAGAGCTTTGATGTGTATATCAAGACGAGTAGTGGTTCAGGCCGCACACTGCCTGTCACGATTGCCGGCGTTATCGCTAATACAGGGGGGCTTTTCCCAGGCAGGTAACCTCCTGCTTGTCTCATCGCAGGACTACGAGGCGGCGGCCCCTGATAGCCCTGTGGCCTATAGTGTCGTCGATGTGACAACAACGGACGCGGCTCATACCGATGCCGCGGTCAAGGCCATTACCCGGCAGTTGCCGCTGGCCTCGACCCAGACGGTTGCCGATGTATTGAAAACACAACAGGCCTCGGTCGACAACATCAACCGCTTCCTGGAGGTCTCGGGCCTGCTCGCCCTCCTGATTGGTGGGGTTGGCATCATCAATACGATGCAGGTCTTACTCTCACGCCGGAAGACGGAGATTGCCACACTCAAGACCACAGGCTATCGCCGCCTGGATCTCTATGTCCTCTTTGGTTTGGAGGCGAGTCTGCTGGGTCTGATTGGCGGTGTCATTGGCGCCGCTGCTGCCACGGGCGTAAGTTACATCGTGCGCCTGCTGATGGAGAATATGGGCTTCAACGTGCTCTTCCAGCTCAATCTCTGGACGATCGCCAGAGGTGTCGCCATCGGTTTCGGCAGCGCGCTGATCTTCGGTCTGATGCCCATAGTTCAGGTTGCCAACATTCGCCCGCTGAATGTGATCCGCGAGATCTCCGAGCGCAGGAGTGCGGGCAGCGCTGCTCTGACGCTTGCCTTACTGGTCATTTTCTCAGTCCTGTTCTGCGCCCTGGCGATTGTGATCCTGAATAATGACGTAGTGTTGGGCGTCGAAGCGGTCTATGGCACCTTTGCCTTTCTGCTATTGCTGGGCCTGTTCTTCAGCCTGGTCGTACTCGGCATTAGCAAACTGCCCGTTCCGGAACATGTTAACCTCGGATACCTGGCATTGATCCTGGGTGGCATTATCGCATCGATCCTGCTCTACCTGGTACTTCCTGTGTTCGGCATGATCCTGCTCACCGCAGTACTGCTAGGAGCTGTCATCACGCTTTTGTTGCCTACCTGGAGGGTCAGTATGAAGATGGCGCTGCGCAATATTGGGCGACGGCGCACACGCACGACCACCACGGCGGTAGCCCTGTTTGTCGGGATCTTTACCATCGGACTGGTGGTAGCCCTGGGGCAGGATTTGCAGGCGCAGATTAGTAAGGCCGCTACTCAGAACCAGTACAATGTCTTCACAGTCACATCGGGAGCGGATTCGTCAACGCTGCAGGCGCAGCTCGGTACAATTCCGGGTCTCTCAAAGTCCCGCCAGGATGCGTTTACACAGACGATACCGCTTGCCATTGATGGCAAGCCCCTGCAGCAGGTACTGCCGACGGGCCAGCATCACCAGGAAGCTCTTGGTTTCCTGAATTCTTTGGAGGGATACAACCTGGCTTCTACACTGCCGGCATCGAAGATTACAGAGGGTCGCAACCTGAATGCAAGTGACGCTCACTCAAATAATGTGGTGATCATCGACCAGCTGACCAGCTCAGGCTCACTCCAGATGAACCTGAAGCCGGGCGATACGATCACCTATGCCAGTATCGATGGTAGAACGCAAAAAACAGTCACGATTGTCGGTGTGTACACTGGTGCCGTCAGTGTCGACCACGTAGGTCTTGTGCTGGCCGCGAC
>CATPCK010000993.1 GCA_955652655.1 uncultured Ktedonobacteraceae bacterium
GAATCGTGCCGCTCTGGTAGATAGGATCATGAGCAACCAGATCGACATGGCCATCGTGGGAAGAGTGCCGGATGATGTTCCCGTCGTCATTGAACCATTCGCGCCCAATGAACTGGTGCTTGTCGCCTCGCCCTATCATCGGCTGGCCGGACGCGCGAACGTGCCGCTGGAAGAACTGGCGAAGGAACATTTCCTCATGCGCGAAGTTGGCTCTGGCACGCGCGCTGCCCTCGAACTCGTTCTGCAAGAGGCCGAAGTGCCATTGCATGTGAGTATGCATATGGGAAACAATAGTGCCATCAAACAGGGCGTAGCTGCTGGTCTCGGTGTCGCACTTATTTCGCGCGTCGCCCTCGACATGGAACTGGAGACCAACCGCCTCGTGATTCTCAACGTCGAAGGGTTTCCCATCATGCGTCAATGGCGTATCGTCCATCTCAAGGACAAACACCTTTCGGCTACAGCTCTGACCTTCAAAGCATTCTTACTAGAACACGCGGACCACCGTCTGCGCAGAAAGAGCAGTAGTGATGGATATATCCCTTGATACACCCTTAGATGCCGATAAGCAGTTGATCATTGCCGAGGTTCGGCGTTTTGTAGACCGCGAAGTCATTCCCGTCGCTCGTGAACTCGAACACGACGATAGCTACCCCTTTGCACTGATAGAGAAACTAAAGCAGCTGGGCATCTTCAGCGCTACGATTCCCGAAGCCTATGGTGGCCTCGGTTTCGATTTTGCCACGTATGTGCAGGTCGTCGAAGAAATCTCTCGCGGCTGGATGAGCCTCGCAGGTATCGTCAACACCCATGTGCTTGTCGCCTACATGATTGCCGCGCACGGTACTGAAGAGCAGCGCCAGCGTTTCCTTCCCACGATGGCCGAGGGCGACAGGCGCGGGGGACTGTGTATCTCTGAAGCGAACGCCGGCAGCGACGTACAGGCCATCTCCATGACCGCCACGCGGCACGGTGAGGATTATGTCATCGATGGCTCCAAACTGTGGGTCACCAATGGCGTCCATGCCAGCGTCTTTGCGGTACTAGCGCGTACCGACCCCGGCGCTCAACCGCCCTATCGCGGTATGAGTGTCTTTCTCGTCGAAAAGGGCATGCCAGGTCTGACGGTCAGCCGTACTTTTGAAAAACTGGGCTACAAGGGCGTAGATACGGCTGAACTTGTTTTTGACGCTGTCCATGTCCCGCTGGCCAGCCTGCTTGGCGGCAGAGAAGGAGAGGGTTTCAAACACGCCATGAGCGGGCTGGAGGTTGGCCGTATCAATGTTGCCGCCCGCGCTGTCGGCCTTGCGCAGGCAGCCTTCAATGATGCTATCAGGTATGCGCAACTGCGCACGACCTTCGGCAAGCCCATCGCGCAACACCAGGCCATTCAACTCAAACTGGCGGATATGGCCACGAAAATCGAGGCCGCTCGCCTCCTGCTGCAAAAGGCTGCGCGCAAGAAAGACCGCGGCGAGCGCTGTGACCTGGAAGCGGGCATGGCGAAGCTCTTTGCCTCTGAAATGTGCCAGGAGGTCACGCTGGAGGCCTTGCGTATCCACGGTGGCTTTGGCTACACCAAAGAATTCAATGTCGAGCGTTACTACCGCGACGCCCCCTTTATGCTGGTGGGTGAGGGTACCAGCGAGATTCAACGACTGGTGATTGCCCGTCAATTATTGGAGCAATATAAAGTATAGTGAGGAGATACCGATGCAATTTGGTCGCTGCTACGAAGAATTTGAGGTCGGCGCCCTGTACAAACACTGGCCAGGCCGCACCATTACCGAATACGACGACACCCTTTTCTGCATGCTCACCATGAACCACAACCCACTGCACATTGACGCGAACTATACCGAGAACACGCGTTATAAACAGCGCCTGGTGGCGGGTCCGCTCATTTTCAGTATCGCCCTTGGCATGTCCGTCGCCGATGTGAGTGGGAACGCCATCGCCAACCTCGAATTTGAGAACGTCAAGCACCTCGGCCCCACCTTTCACGGGGATACCATCTACGCGGAAACAAAGGTATTGGATAAAAAACTGACCAGTGGCAATCCAAATATTGGCATTGTGACGGTCGAGACTATCGCCTACAACCAGCGTGGTGAAACCGTGCTCTCGTTCACACGTCGCGTGATGATTCCCAACAAAGCACATTATGCAGAGCAACAGCGGCTGTGGGAAGAGAAAATGGCGGAGGCTCGCAAGCGAGCAGGTGGGAAAGAGCTATGATGCGTGCTTACAAGGAGAAGAAGACAGTATGCGCTTGAGACGATCTGAATTATCAACGCCCGCCAGTAATGAACGTATGATGGAGAAGGCTGCCGCTAGCAGCGCCGACCTGGTGTTTCTCGATCTGGAAGATTCCGTTGCGCCCAATGAAAAGGTGGGAGCGAGAGCAAAGGTCATCCATGCGCTCAAAACGCTGCATTGGGGGAAGAAAACGCGCGCGGTGCGGGTCAACGATCTGGAGACTGAATACGCCTACCAGGATATCATCTCCATTGTTGAAGAGGCTGGAGAGTATTTTGACATAATCATAATGCCCAAAGTAAAGTCGGCGAAGGATGTCTGGTGGGTCGATGTGTTGCTCACACAAATAGAGAAGCGTTTGAAACGGACGCGACGCATCGCTATCGAAGTGCTCATCGAAGAAGTAGAGGCTATGATCAACGTCGAGGAGATAGCGCGTTCGAGCTCTCGTTTGGAGGCATTAATTTTTGGTCCGGCTGACTATAGCGCATCGCAAGGCATGGACAGCAACGTTATTGAAGGCAACTTTGCTGCCTATCCTGGCGACCCCTGGCACTACGCGCGGAACAAGATTGCTATTGCCGCGCGAGCTGCAGGCATCGATGCCATCGATGGTGCCTTTCCAGACTACAAAAACCTCGACGGCTATCGCAGGGAATGTATGCGTTCAAAAACGCTTGGCTTTGTGGGGAAATGGGCCATTCACCCCGGCCAGATC
>CATPCK010000994.1 GCA_955652655.1 uncultured Ktedonobacteraceae bacterium
GATAGTAGTGGAAAAGCCATTGGGAAATTGCAGCACTCCTGCAACACCAATGCCACGAACAACTGGCAGCAGGTGAGTTTCAACGTGACGAGCAAGTTGTCCAGCTACGCCGGGCGGACGGTGACACTGCTCTTTAATGGTAGGACGGCGAGCAGTTTGTCCGTTACCTCCGAGTTCTTTGTGGACGATGTGGCTGTAAGTGGGTCGTAGAATAATAGGATGAAAACAGTAAATGGAACAGGGAGCGTTGGCCGCAAGCCAACGCTCCCTGTTCCATTTACTGTTTTTCACATCTATTCTTGTGAAAAGAACACGCTTTTTACCTCGGTGTAGAGCTGGACGGCGTGCATGCCCATCTCGCGGCCGAAGCCGCTTTTCTTGTAGCCTCCGAAAGGGGCCTCTGTATGCACGCTGTGATTAGAGTTGACGGAAAGCACGCCCGCGCGTATACCTTTTGTGACACGAATAGCGCGACCAAGATCCCGCGTCCACACTGATCCTGCGAGGCCATAGGACACGTCATTGGCCTGCCGCATCGCCTCTTCCTCGCTTTCGAATGGAATAACACAGACAACAGGGCCGAATATCTCTTCCTGGGCGATGCGCATCTTGTTTTCTACATGCGTGAATATAGCTGGCTGGAGGAAATAGCCGGCGTTGTCGCCAGGTGTGCCACCTGCGACCAGTTGCGCTCCCTCCTCCTGGCCGAGCGTGACATAGTCAAGCGAGCGTTGACGCTGACCGGCAGAGATAAGGGGCCCAACTTCGGTCCGCTCGTCAAGCGGCTGACCTACGTACAAGGCGGCCGTTCGCCTGGTGAGCCGTTCAACAAACTCTTCGTAGATCGGCCATTGTACGAGGAGCCGGGAGCGGGCGCAGCAGTCCTGCCCGCAATTGCCGAAAACTGCGTATACCGAAGCGTCTATACAGCGCTCCAGGTCCGCGTCCGAGAAGACGACATTCGCTGCCTTACCTCCCAGTTCAAGCGAGACACGCGTAATATTGTCTGCACAGAGGCGCATGATGTGAGAGCCAACTTCGGTCGAGCCAGTAAATGAGACCTTCGATACCAGGGGGTGTGTGACGAGAGCACTACCGATGGCAGAGCCCGGGCCGGGAAGCACAGAGATTACGCCTGGTGGGACTCCCGCCTCCATCAAAATATCGGCCAGCACCAGCACCGATAACGGTGTGAGTTGAGCAGGCTTTACAACCACGGTATTGCCACAGGCCAGGGCCGGTGCGATCTTCCAGGATGCTATGACGAGAGGAAAGTTCCATGGGGTAATCAGGCCACAAACACCGACAGGTTCCCGCAGCGTGATTTCGAGACCAGCATCTTGCACCGGAATGGTCTCGCCAAAGATTTTGTTAGCTGCTCCTCCCCAGTACTCAAACACGGCAGCAGCGAGACCCACCTCGCCGCGAGCGTCACGAATAGGTTTACCCGCGTTGCGGGCTTCGACGACCGCGATCTCCTCTAAGCGTTCCCCTAACAGGGTAGAAGCCTTCAGTAAAACGCGGCCACGTTCCGTCGCGCTGAGTCGCGGCCAGCGCCCTTCGTCAAAGGCCTTGTAGGCAGTATGCACGGCCTGCTCAACATCTTCAGTTCCCGCCTCGGCTACTTCTGCGAAGGGTTCGCCAAGCCCCGGTTCAATTACGGTAAATGACTTACCATTCGCTGCGGGAACACGTTCTCCGCCCAGCACTAAATGCTCGATGTTCATGGTACCTCCTTGTAAATGACCCGACAAGTATCATTAAAAGTTTTTTCACAGTACTTTTTTCTTCCCAATAATGTAAGAATGGCATAAACCCATGTATGCCATTCTTACATTATAGACCAGTAGTCTACCTGAGGATAAACTCTAGCGAGTACCCGATAAGAGGGAGAAAAGCGTCCTTTCAAAGGAAAAGCGCTTTTCTATGACAATACTCTTGCAGAGAGGGATCAATCATGATAGACTTGGCAAAACATTTAAGGCAGGTTTGTGCTGATGCAGAGCATACTCTGCGATGATAATGGACCAGGCGCCTGATAGAAAACATGTGATGAAGAGAGGCAACCACGATGGAGCATAACCTTCAAGACCTCCCTCGGATGGTCCCTGTTAGTTCATCAGCAACTCCTCTAGCCATTCCGTCTTCAGATGAGCACAACAGGCAGCGGAAGCTGGCTGAGCAGGAAATCCAGCAACGAGATCAGACCATCCGCTTGCAGGCGAATTTAATTGAGCTGGCTCACGACGCCATTATCGTGCGTAATACGGCAAGTCGCATTGTTTCCTGGAATAAGGGAGCGGAAACGCTCTATGGCTGGGCAGCTCACGAGGTGCTTGGCCAGGTCACTCATACGTTGCTAGACACTCGTTTCCCCCAGCCGCGTGAGGCCGTTGATAATACCCTTGAGCATGAGGGGCAGTGGGAAGGCGAGCTCACCCATACCTGCCGTGATGGGAGACAGGTGATTGTGGAGAGTCGCCAGGTGCTTGTATATGATGAGCAGGGGCACCCCACGGCTATCCTGGAGATTAACCGGGATATTACTGAACGCCGGCTCAGAGATGCTAAGGTGCTGGCCTTAAGTGAGACGACGCGGCAGATGGACGAATTTCTGGGGATCGCCAGCCATGAATTGAGAACGCCGCTCACAACGATCAAAGGAAACCTTCAATTAGCGAAGCGACAACTCAACCGCCTGCTTGGGCAAGACGGGATTACAGGGGAAGAGGTTGCTAGCACCATTACTGCTGTCCAGGGATTGCTCGATCGCGCGGAACGACAGGTCACGGTACAAAATCGGCTGGTCAATGATCTCATCGATGTCTCTCGCATTCATGCTGGCCGTCTGGAATTACAGGTTGAACCCTGTGATCTCACAGTAATTGTGCGTGAAGTCGTTGAAGATCAGCGTGATACCAACCCCATCCGTACTATTCTCTTTGAGAGCCCAACGACGGAAATGCCAGTGCAGGCGGATATAGACCGTGTGGGACAGGTGGGGAACAACTACCTATCCAATGCGCTGAAATATTCGGAAGAGGCTCGTCCCGGAGATGTGCGCATTGAGCTAGAAGGATCGGTGGTGCGCGTTTCCGTCCGGGACGAGGGACCTGGTCTTCCTCCCGAGGAACAGGAGCGTATCTGGGATCGCTTCTATCGTGCGGATGGGATAGAGTTGAAGAGCGGCTCAGGGGTGGGACTGGGGCTGGGACTGCATATTTGCCGGACCATTATCGAGCGGCTAGGAGGACGGGTGGGGGTCGAAAGTAAGGAAGGCGTTGGCTCCACGTTCTGGTTTACGCTGCCGCTAGCACAGTCGAGCGGCACATGAGATATGAGGAATAAAGGCTGCAATATTCTGTCCTTTTAGCCAATCAGCCGGTGAGGTACTCTCAAGCGAGAGCACTTCACCGGCTGAGCTTTCCTACTCCATGCTAGACGCGAGGATGTAAGCCACTCCATTTCATTGCCATGAACACCGCAGTTCGCGAACCACTCATGTCGTATGACCGCACCTCGTTGATAGGTGTAGAGTTCCAGGCGTGGCGAGTCCCAACTACTCGGCTCGATTTCCAGGGAGATGCGAAACAGTTCCCGTTCTTTGGAATGGTCGGCGATTATCTGGAAGATGTGTTCTCGAATCGATGCAGGGCCCTGAAAGAGAGCATAGCTGTGATAGATGCAGACCGTGGTCTCCAGCGGTACTGCTGCAAGCACAGGGGAAGATGACCACACGCATCACCAGCGAGCAGGTGTGGTGGATCCTGCCGCGCCAGGGTGATCGCCCTGGTGAGTAGTCGGAAACGCTCTACATCCTCTGGCCATATATATGCGTAGAGCAGGAGCATATCCTCCTCATTCTTGAGATCCAGCGGTGCCAGGTCGATCCCTACGCGCTGTGCGATAGTGGACATAGTGCTTGGTAGGGGAGGGGGGCGATCTCCGATCAAGGTACAGTGAATCTGTATTGGAGATACCTTCTCCCCTACATAGACAGTTCCATAGTCATACCCATAGCGATCCCAAAAGAGATTCAACCCTGCGCTGGCTCCAATCTCACTCAATGAGCGCTAATGGCC
>CATPCK010000995.1 GCA_955652655.1 uncultured Ktedonobacteraceae bacterium
GGTAAGAATATCCTCTTCCGAAACATCGTACCATTTTGCGTCCGCCTGTAGTCGCAGGTAAACCCGCATCTGTGGGTCCTGCTTCTTGCGCACCGTCAATTGCACCGGCTGTCCTGGCGCGCCAGTAGTGGCGCTATCGAGCTCATCTTCAGCTATGGCTTTTGCCAGGGCGGCCTCTGGATGCAATGATTTGTACAGGGCGTCAACATCCGCGGCCTTGAAAAACGAATCGCGTCCCACCCCTTTATAGGCTTTAATGCGACCGTCACGTACCCACAGGTCGAGGGTGACACGGTCAATCCCCAACCTTCGTGCCGTCTCGCCCGCGTCTAAGAAAGCAAATCGTCCACCTGGACCTGGTCCTTGCATGTTTATCACCATTTTCAATTCCTGACTAGCGTTGTTGCAGCGTGATACCCAGTCCATCGGGATCATGGAGCACAGCAAGCGTGGCACCCGAGGTCTGTTTCTGTGGCGGCAGCGAAAAGTGGACGCCCCGGCCTTTCAAAGACTCATACGCTGCTTGAAGGTCGTCCACCATAAAGCCAAGTTGAGCCTGCCCGGCTGGCGGCATCCCTTTCAATTGGGCTGGGGACTGCGCGGTCTCATTTACCGTATGCATGGCGATGGTCGTAGCGCCGGTATTGAACTCGGTCCAACCGGGGGAGGCGAACTTCAGCGGTAGCCCCAGAATGTCGCGGTAAAAGGCCGTGGAGCGCTGCATATCGCTCACGTAAACAATAAGGTAATCAGGCTTCTGTAGCTGTATCGACATTAACGGATTGCTCCTCTTTCATTGCATAAAACATTAGTAACGTACTGCCATAGCGGCGTTCGTCTGTAAGCTCCAGGCGTGTGAGCGGCACGTCTACAACACCGGCGCGCTCTTTCGGGTGTATCTGGACAATGACCAGTCCTGTTCTGGACACTAGCGGCGAACTATCAAGCATGCCTAAAGCGCGAGCCGCCATCTCTTGATACTGCGGTGGTGCTACATAGATGATATCATATGGAGCGATCACGTTGGAGACACTGCCTATCTCGCCAGTAGAGGCTTCTGCGCTCCGTTTGTCCTGTTTATGCCGCGCTTGCGGTACCCCATTTTGCAAAAACTTGAAAGCATCGGCACGTATCGCCTCAGCGCGATTCGCCAGGCCAGTGATTTGCAGGTTTTCACGCACCAGCGCCAGCATTGTATGGTTCAACTCAATAAAGGTGGCGCTGGCGGCTCCACGACTTAAAGCCTCGATGCCGACACTGCCCGTCCCGGCGAAGAGATCCAGGAAACGCGCATCTTCAACGCGGGTAGCGATGATATTGAAAAGCGCCTGCTTGACCCGATCAATAATCGGGCGCGTTCCAATCGTCTTTGGCCCTTTGAGTTTGCGCCCCTTGGCTTCACCAGTCACTACCCGCATATTGTTCCTCTTGCATCAATAGCAGTACGATCTCTGCTTCGCTGAAAAAATCATCCTCTTTTGCCCAGGAAATCAGCGCTTCTACCTGGTCATTTTTCAATTTCTTGAGCGCCGTGATACCCCATATACCCTGTGCCAGTTGCAGGAGCTGCTCTTCGCTTATCTGCGAATCTGTAACATTGTGTAAGACCTTCAAACGTGCATCACTCGCGGTGGAAGAACCGTGCGCCTCGCGCAATTTAGCAAGCACCTGTTCTCCTAGCTGCCGTTCCTGGCTCGTCAGTTCGGGCACGTACTCAACCTCTTCTTCCTCTTCCAGGTCAACCCCATCGCTTTCCAGGTCAATTTCTTCATCGAAAGCGTAGGACGGAGGGGTATCGCGGATCACCGCGTTGGTGATCTCGATAATATCCGGGTTCTTCGGATTTGCGGCGGTGGGAAATGCTATCGGGGATGAAGATGCTGACGAGGATCTCCCCGCCTGGTCATCCCTGGCACGAGATGCCCCGCCGGCTTTTGCGCCGGGTGTTTCTTGCTGTCCTTGCTGCTCCTTCTGCTCCTTCGCTTGATTGCTCTCGACAGGTTGCTGGCTGGCAGCTGCCATTGGCGTCGTCATACTGGCCGTATCGTGTCCAACCATCTCCTGTAACTCCTCCAGCGCCTCGCGCAAATTCAGCCCGCTGAGCGATTTTACGTTCAACAATTCCATAGCCTGCTTGGGAGACAGGTCCAGCGTATCCTTAATAAATTGAATAAACTGAGGCAGCTTCAGGCTGCCGCTTGTATCCACTGACATACCGGGTGAACTGGGCATACTGGCACCTATATTCGGGCGCGTCGGGGGCACTGCTGTCTCTTTGCTGATGGGTACGACAGTCGGAATAGAGCCACGGGCCTGTGCCGGAGGCTGGGCCGTCGCGCCTAACTGTATTGGCGTGGGGGTAGGTGCTGGAGTAGCAGCATTGGCCGTCGTTTTGTTGTCGGCACTTTGCCCTGAAGACACTGGCGCTTTGATGGATGGAGCCCTATCAGCTTGAGTCGGCTGGCTGCGCGTTACTTTTCGCGGTTCGCGGTTCTCAATGCGGCTCGCGAGCTCCTCCATGCTGCTTTCTGCCTCGTTCAGCAGTTGTTCGCGCGTATCCATGCTTGCACCAATCGGAATAGGAATATCCATCTCGATGGTGTGAGTTCGTTCGCCCACCCTGACCTGCATGGTGTGGTGCAGCCAGATATGCGATCCTGTCCCATCTGGCTTCCCTGTTATTCTACCGTCCATAACTCTCACCGCCTTTCGCGTTGCTGAACACGGAGGAATCTTCAAGTGTTCCCAACCTGTAGAGTGTCCGTTCGAAACACGTGCACGTACATTATATCAAACGAAACATATAGAGGTAATGTGATCAGGGATATATTACCTTGCCAAAAGGAGCACAGTAGTGTATGGTTATGATACATCATTACGCTACTCTCAATGCGAGAGTACAAGGTCATAGTAACCGTAGTTAAGAGTAGTAAACATTCACACACCCTGTAGAGACGTGCTATATAATTGAACAAGGGAAAGCCAGCCGCGCGCAAACGCCCGAGAAAGTTGAGAAGCGAGATATATGAGTGTTAGCCCTGCACCAACTCAACAAAAGCCAGGCCCAACAGGCCCAACAGGCCCAACAGGCCCAGACGACCAGGTGAAACCTGAAGAAAAAAAAGTAAAGTCAACTCCTGCCAGGAGAAGCGCAAGCCAAACTCCTGCCGCCCGGTTCGTCAAATCCATCTTTCGCCCTATCTTCAAGGGCATATAC
>CATPCK010000996.1 GCA_955652655.1 uncultured Ktedonobacteraceae bacterium
ACATAGAGCTTGATCCTGCGGAACGCTTCCGCGTACTGCATATCCAGTCCCTTCTTCTCCTTCGCTTGCTTCGCTGTTTCCGCCGCCCATTTGCGAATCCATTCCAGCATACCAGCATCTGGACCAAATTGTGTCACGTGACACTGCAGTCCCTTCGTCTTCAGATCCATCGTCTCACTGACGTCGATGTATGTATTTATATGCTCAGTAGCAAAAAGGTAAAGCTCATGCACACGGTAAGGAGGAAATCCTTCCGCCAACAACTCTCGATATGAGCGAGGATTGCCTACCGCCGGGAAGATGGCATCCAGTACAATATTACCGGTTGCCCGGTGATCAGGATGATTCAGGTATGCTGTATCTTCCGGCTTCTCATCTGGATCAGGAGCAAAAAAATGCTGTGATGGATCATGGGTAATAACGATACGAGGACGATACTTGCGAATCAACCGCACAACAGCCTTTCGAGCAGCCTCGGTGTTCCTCAAATGTCCGTCGGGAAAACGCAGGAACTCAACAGCCTGCACTCCTAACACCTCGCAGGCCATGCGCTGCTCCTGCTCGCGTGTGAGCATAAAGTCAGTATCTACCAGGCTCGGAACCTCGCTGCCCTCAGCCCCATCTGTCATCACCACCCATACAACCTTCTTTCCTTGCTTAACCCACAGAGCGCTGGTTGCGGCCGCGGCAAAGTCGTCATCGTCAGGATGAGCGCCTATCACCATCGCCTCATAGTCGGGTGTGGTAATCACATCAAGCGCACCAGGAGCATTTTTATCTGCCATGTCATATACCTCTCATCTAATGTCTCTAAAGTTTGTTCAGTATAAGAAAGTTTGTTCAGTATAGGATGCATTATAAGCAAGTGTCAAGCCGCCAAAATTTCATCGAATGAGGGGCCAATCAGTAAGAACATCCCTCCCATCCGTCAGGAAGTTTCTTAACCCACCTTGTCTATCGACAATACCACCTGTTCAAAGGCTGCGATTACCTCTGTCGCGTTTATTGTATGATCCGCAAGCCTGTTCAACCCGACTGCTCGTTCCAGTAATCCCTCTTCGAGCAAAGTCTGCTCTTCGAGTGTTCGTCCCAGTAGCTTTGCCAGCATCCCAGTTTCCCATTGCAAAAGCACACCCGCCTGTAAAACGCTCCCCACCTTACGACGAATCATATCTAAACCTACGACTTTTCTCTGTCCCACCACAACTTCATAAGGCGAAATTGAGCCATAACAGGACCGGCGCAGCAGCTCCTCTCGTATCTGCGTCTCTGGCTGTTTGAGTAACATGCGTTGTACGCGCGCCTCTTGAGGTAGCACCACGCGCGCCTCTATACCCAGTTGCTCCAGCGTCTCCACCCACGCCTTGCCAAACCATTCATAAGACTTCACGATATCCGCTAAGATGAGCGGATGGCCTGCCGGCAGCACAACATCCAGGCTGAGTAAATGTGGTCCTACCAGCACCGCAGTTCCTCCCGCCCGCCGGTGATAGATAGGTATCTGTTGTTGAGCGACAGCCTCCTGATTGAGCACTTCCTCTTTTTGTGAAAAGCCGAGTACCAGCCCCTCTGGGTCCGCTATTGACCAGTACAATGTCGCGGGATGCCATGGTTCTATCGTTCTGAGCAACATTTCACTGCAATCGATGTGCTGCTGTTGATCCGCAATAGTGAGCGGCAATATGCGCCATTTATTCATTGACATATGATGGCTTAGCAAGATCCCTCTCCGCTGGTTTGCGTAATACCCAACCAATTACGGCTGCCACCAGGCTTATCCCTACTCCTATCAACAAGGAAACCTGTGCGCCGTAAAGATGTGCCAGCCCGCCTGTTAATAAGTTGCCAAAGGGGATGCTTCCTGCAAAGACCAGCATATAAACGCTCATTACTCTACCACGCAGGTGATCCGGTGCAACTGTTTGTATCGTCGTGTTAGCCGTTGCAGAAAAAGCAATCATTGCGAATCCTGCCAGCGCAATCAAAACAAGCGACAGTGCATAAATGTGCGATACGGCAAAAAGTGCTGCCACTATACAAAAAACAATCGCACTGACAAGCAAGTATTGGATGCTCGGCTTGCGATTGCTCCATGCCAGCCACAAAGCGCTCAGCAAAGATCCAAGACCAAAGGCAGAAGAAATGAAGCCGAATCCCTCTGCTCCTACATTGAGCACATTTGTTGCGAAGAGCGGCAGTACTACGTTGAAATTGATACCAAACAGTGAGACAATACCGATGACAGTGATAATCAACAAGATGGACGGCGTGCGCGCAACATATGCTAGCCCCTCTCGTAGGCTCTGCATGGTACTCTGCCTTGCTGCGCTTGCCTCTTTCCCTTCGTGTATATGTTCTTTCCGCGCATAGAGTCCACGTAAATCAATCAGAGCCAAGCCGATAATGACGGGAATGAAGCTAATTGCATTCAGCAAGAAGAGTGGTGCAACGCCAGCCCACGCGATTATGATCCCGCCAATACCAGGACCAACAATACGCGCCATATTGAATAGCGATGAGTTCAAGGCAATCGCATTTGGCAAGTCTTCTCGCCCTACCATCTCGGCGACAAATGCCTGGCGCGTGGGCATATCGATCGAGTTGGTCAGACCAAGTAAAGTTGCCAGAACCAGGACGTGCCACAAGCGTACCTCGCCCGTGGCAACCAGTGTCCACAGCACAGCTGCCTGCAGCATTGCAAATGATTGTGTAAATAATAACACAGTCCGTTTTGGCATACGGTCAGCCAACACGCCTCCAAACAGCGAGAGCAGCATCACAGGCAAAAATTGCAGGGCACCGACAATACCCAGTAGCCACGCACTATGCGTGAGCTGGAGTACAAGCCATGCTTGCCCAATCGTCTGCATCCACGTCCCCATCAGGGAAATCATCTGACCAAACCAGAATAGGCGGAAGTTGCGGTGCCGTAGCGCTAAAAATGCTCGCAGCAGGCCTTTTACCTGCCGCTGTTCTGGGAGTGAAGTGATATCTTGTATATCCTTATGTGCCTGTGGAAGAGTTTGCATATTACCAGGGATCCGTTCTAACTATAATGTGTTACTTCGTTGTTGTTTTGTAATAATTCATTGCGTTTATGTTCATGATGTTCAAGTTTTGCCATTAGCGCGGCTTTCATCTGCTCCAGCCCCGCCAATTTCTTCTCAATTACTTGAAGCTGAGCGTGGATCAATTCATCTGCGCGGTTTAGTTGAGCCGCCTTTGCCGTTGCCTCCGTCTCATGCCTGTAAGCAACTTTGATTTGC
>CATPCK010000997.1 GCA_955652655.1 uncultured Ktedonobacteraceae bacterium
ATCAAGAAGTAAGAGTAAAGCGATAAGAGAGCCGCGATCCCGCAGAGAGATCGTGGCTCTCCTTTGACGCATGACATGTAGGGCGACCGCAAGGGTCGCCCTACATGTCATGCGTCACTTGAAGGTTGACAAAACTGTAGGTGCCGATTGATCGTGCACACAGCCGATTGATCGGCTCTGGTTCTCATCCACGCATTTCCCGCATGCTCCACTTAGGTATGCAGAATCTCGTTTGAAGAGATACCTGAGTGTGAGTTTCCTGCTGCCGAGGGTACTATGTTTCCATCATCCGATGCCTCAACGTGTTTAAATTGGTTCTCCTGACCACGACCGAATTTCCCCCATAGCGTAGCAGATGCCAGCAAATAAAACAGTGCCCCGCCAATAAATACTGCTGGATAGCCGAAATGAGCGATGATCAAGCCACCAATTGGGGCCGTCAAGGCCCAGGGAACGAGAAAGGCTGCCTGGTACCCACTATTCGCAATCCCACGATACTTTTCCGCGACGGCTTCCATTGAAAAGACTTGCAATACCCCTGTAGACATGTCCATTAATCCTTGTCGGAAAAGATAGAGCGTCGCAGCCAAAGGCAGGAGCGGGGTCAATCCAATTGTGATCAGGAGCGGGATACTTGACACTTGTGTGACAACGACCGAATTGATCTTACCTATGCGCCTCGCTAACCACGGTGCCACCAGGGTAAGCAAGGCCGTAACGGCGGTAGCCCCTCCATTCAACAAGCCAAAGAGGGCCGGTGAAGCCTTCAGGCCCTGTACAAAATAAATATTGAAGTAGGGAATGAACAATCCCGCTCCAGCTCCAATCATCACTTGCACCAGGATCAATAGAAATATAGGACTGAACACAAATATTCTGATAGCTAAGAGGAGATCGGCGTTCAAACTTGGAAGAGCCGGGCTCGAGTCAGGTCGAGATGGAGTCATGTTCTCTTTCAGCATAAATAAGGGTATGAGACTGGGAACAGCGATTGCACCGGCAAAGAGCAGAGCTAACTGGTAGGAGCGAGGGTCCGGCTGCTCTGCCAGCACCAGACCTGACCAGGAAGGCAATGGAGTCATCAACCAGGAAGTATTACGGAACCATACTGGTAATACACCCCCCACGACATTCCCCAGTACGGTCGTTACTAATCCCAGCGCAATATTCAGGCTAAATAGATGTGAACGTTCGCCGGGTGTACTGTTCAGAGAGAGAAATGGCGCATTCACCACGATTGTACATGCCGCGCCGGTACCAGCAATAAAAGCGCTGACTAGCAAGGGGAGTGGCTGTCTAAAGAGTATCTGTCCTATTCCCGCCAAACCAATCAGCAAATTTGAGCAGATCAGAACTTTCTTTCCACCGAAGCGATCTATACATATGCCCGCAGGAAAGATGGCCACACCGGCCCCTATCGTTCCTACAAACAGCACCACGCCAATGAAATCGGTACCGTACCCTAACGAAACCAGATAGAGGTTATAGAGGACCAGGAGCATTCCTGTTGTCACACCGCTTAGTGCATTGTTTATGAGGTACAGTCGGGCATTTCGTTGAAAATGCCCGAACTGTTGCATGTAGTTAAGGGGTAGGTGCATTTTCAGCGCCTGGTGGAGGAGATACTGTTACCTCGACGGGAGCATCTTTGAGTTGAGATGCCATTATACTGCCTGCATACCCTTCACCAGGGCCAACAAGCTTATCGCCAGGAGCCTTCTCTTCTACCAGGATACGGTAGCCAGGGCTTCTAAAGCCAACGCCTTCCGCCTCAAGTTGCGCTTGGGTATGATGTGCCAATCCAGGCAAAAAGAAGGCCTTGAGCATACTTTTCGCCATCATAGAACGAGCGCGAAACTCAATGACCGCACTGGCCACTCGATCACTCCCTTGATCGACCTTTGTTTCAATTTTGTGAGTATAAGCAGGTATTTCCGCTGCCGTCCGCACAATCTTATTCTCATCGTCCTTCGCTTCTGGCAGTGTACCGTCTATGGCAGCTTGCGTAGTCTTATTGACACTATTAACCGTTGGCCGAATCATCTTGATGAGCTCGATCTTCTCTCGCACCCAGGTCATCCCAAGCAGTAAAACAAGCGCGAGCGCCAGTCCAATCAAGATGAACACCAGTAAGTATATAAGCAGGATAATGGCCGCGATTTGACCCCAGGGAGCCAGGGGATCACTGGCCAGGAAGATATACATGCTAATCTCCTCCTCTAGCGCTGGCCTGCATTGCCTCCCACTGCTGTTTGCGACGCTCTTCAGCTTGGCTTCGAGCACGCCCCCTGCCTAAAAAGACGCGGAGCATCTTCTGGCCGGCAAGTATCGTCGCAGTTGTGCGTATAGTGGGCCCTAGCGCGAAATCACTCGTCAATTGAGCAGTGCTGCTAATTGTCGTAGCAGTCTGGCCAGCCGTCTTCGCCGTATCTTTGAGGTAATCAGCAGTCTGATTTACTGATGCAAGCAGGGGCTTCATTTCATCCCGCACCGTCACTATTGTCTGAATGAGTAGAAGTACCGAGTAGATAAGGAAGGCAGTCGATACAATACTAAAGGCAGCCAGTATAATCAGAAAAATGTAGAGGACATCGAGCAGTACGTTGAATACTGCAGCGAGTATAAACCCGATAATGAGCAGTACCAGAACAATAGCTCCAATAATGCTAGCAAGTCGCAATGCGCGTTTCATTGCACACCTCTCTCAATAAAAGTTTTTTTTGAACTGCTATGTCTTGATTATAACTCACAAGCTAGCCCGATAGCTAATATGCTATCGTCAGCAAAGCAAATGATTGGACATATCACTCTATACACGAATTAATGCCACTCATAGACTACAAGTACTTCCTCTAAAGAAGCCTTCAATACCTTTTTGACCTTAGAAAGCTGAATATTCACTGAAAAACACCTGAGACTTTCTATTGTTCACTTGTACATTGAGAGAGTTACAGGTATGCTTGGGCTTAGAGTGAGTTACATATATATCACTACACTCGGAAAAATGAAACAGCTTTCATTTTAATCATCAAATTAGGAGGATGTAGGAAAACATGTTGCATCTATTCGCAATGAGTCCGGTAATGGCAGATGGCGTCGTCATTAAAATTGGCGATCATGTCTGGACGTTCGGACTGAACTTCATCATTTACCTGATTGTAGCGGCTATCGTCGGGCTGGTAGCTGAAACTATCGTGGGTTGGCGCTTGCCGTTTGGCTTCATTGGTGCGATTATCGCGGCCCTCGTTGGCGTCTGGTTGATGACACAGGTCATTATCATCTCAGGAATTGGCGATATTAATGTTTTTGGTGTTCCCATCATCAGGGCATTGATTGGTGCAATCATTCTGGTTGCCCTTTGGCATCTCATCACATACGGCATATGGCACCGCCGCAGGCGTAACTACCGTCGGGCATAGTGTAAGAGCCCGTGCTGCCAGGAGAGCGCTCTGTTTGAGTGCTATAGTTTGCATATGCATAGACCCTCAAGGTGATATAGTGTAAGTAGTACATTGGGGGTCTTTTTTCATGATAACTTTGCGACTACTATTCTCTATGTCAACCTTGCCACAACCTCGGGCAATCCACTGAGTCACCATCAGCTATAATACTCACAGAAGTTGCTACATTCTCATATCAGAAACGTAATACCTAGTATAGGATAAGGACATCGGCGAAAAGCAAAAACATAACTCGCCTCGCCATCGATGTCAGGCTCTTTTGAGGTTTTGGAGTGGATAATATCTATACTGAAAATGATACAGCCTCTCGCACGATGCGTTCGCAAATGAGCTATCAGAGGGCTCTGAGTCAATATAGAAGTTCACATGGACTTTCGCGCGTCTCCTGGGTTACGTGGGGTGTGGTTACCGGTTCCATCATATTCTGGTGTGTTACAGCCTATCAGTTTGCTCTCGCAACGGGTGCGCACAATGCACATGATATCGTCGCTACCGTGATAAATAACGCCGTCAATATCCAGGACAAGGATAACGATGCCCTTTCCAATGTCCTGATTGCTTTCGGTGCAAAGGATAACGACCTGATCATACAGGGACAATATTGGCGTTTTGTCACTCCAATATTTCTGCATGCAAACCTGCTGCATGTGGGCTTGAACATGCTCAACCTGGCGGTACTGGGTGCCTTTCTGGAGCGCCTGGTAGGGCATATGCGCTTCCTGCTCATCTATGTGATAACAGGTGTTGTTAGTATCATCGCCAGCTTCTACTTTGTGCCGCAAGAAATTAGTGTCGGAGCTTCTGGCGCCATTTTTGGCCTGGTAGGAGCTTATAGCGTTTTCGTACTGATGCATCGGAGAGCGTTTCGCAAAGGCGGTATTCCTGCCCTCCTCTGGCTCATCTTTGTGATTGTGGGGAATCTCAGTATAGGTTTTTTCGTGCCCAATGTAGATAATTATGCACATGTAGGTGGTTTACTTAGCGGCTGCCTGCTCGGCTGGTGGTTTACTCCACTATATACCTTGACACAAGACAATACGTTAGTAGACAAACATAGCCTTTCCCGCCGCTGGCCTTTGGCCCTATTGACGATAGCAGGTACACTTATACTTGCAATCATCGCTCGTTTATTCATTGGAGGGTAATTTTTTGGAAGCACAAACAGATATTCAGACCTATCTCGAGCGTGGGAAACAGGCTCTGGCACAAGGACAGGGACGCGAAGCAGCTATTGCCTATGCACACGCAGCACAGCTTGAACCAGACAACCCGGTGGTACACCTGGGACTGGCAGAGGCGAATCTCGCGCTCGGTTCTTATGGCGTCGTCTATATGGCCTGTCGCAAAGTACAGGAGCTACAACCCGCAGGTGGATTTGAAAGCACCGTAGCACAAGCATTGCTTGACTTACTTGATCGCCGTTACGATCGCGCTTTACAGAATGTTGATGCGGCTATTAGCCTTGATCCTGGCTCCGGGTACGTCCATGCTTTGCGCGCCTACTTGCTGCGTGCTAATGGACAGGATTATGACGCTGGACTGGCACGCGCGCGTGCTGCACGCCTATCCTATGGTCAGCACTTCGATAACTGCTTTCCACCTTTAGAACCGGCTTCTACGCCAGGTTATGCTCCAGTGCCTCCACCTGCCAGTAGTTCTGACAGTTCGCCTGAGGGTAATGGGATATTACAACGTGAGGCAATACCACCCTGGTCGCGTCCTAACGGCATGCAGCGACAGGTTATTCGCACTCGCTTCGCCCTCAGCCAGAATCCACGCTTTGTTACCAATATCATCATCGGTATCAATGTGATCGTGTTCGTCATTCTCGCTCTGTTGAGCAGAACTATCAGTTTCGATCAGTCCGAGCAAGGCATTCTTGCCATTGTTAATGCAGGAGCACAGGTCAACATTCTCGTACAACAAGGGCAGGTTTGGCGTATCTTCACCGCTATGTTCCTGCACTTTAGCATTTTACATATTGCGCTGAACATGCTTTCGCTGTTCTTCATCGGCACAGCCATCGAGGTCTTCTTTGGGAAATGGCGTTACCTGGTCATATACCTGGGAGCCGGTATACTTGGTGGTATCTTCACCTACTTCTTAGACCCATCAAGCGTTATCCCATCCGCTGGCGCCTCCGGGGCCATCTTTGGCGTCTTCGGCGCCCTCGGCGTTTTTTACTTTGTGAACCGCCGGAACATGGGCTCGTTTGGACGAGGAGCCATCACAAACTGGCTCTTCTGGTTGGGACTCAATCTCTTTTTTGGTTTTAGTAGTCCGAACATTGGCATCTGGGATCACATTGCTGGTCTCGTCGCTGGAATGCTTATCGCGCTGTTACTCATTCCAAGGACAAGGCGCAGGCAGTTCTAAGCCGGCAGGGAAACGGGCGCTTCGTTATGAAGCGCCCGTTTTTTTGTGTTTTATTTAGTATCTCTCATGCTTTACCTCCCTTTAATACTTTCTTAATACAGAGGTTGTAAGTTCTATTCAGGAGAGACCATCTAACCAGGCGTTGTAACTATTGGAACAAGAAAGTAGTGAAACACATGTTGAGTACTTTATACTATGTCTTGTGCTATGAGTTCGGCGACGATCTTTCCCGAGAGTGTCACGAGGGGCACGCCGCCACCGGGATGGGTGCTACCACCAACGAAATAGAGGTTATGGATCTCTTTGGAACGGTTGCCAGGCCTGGTAAAGGGGGCCATGCGCGCATTCGATGAAAGCCCATAGATTGAACC
>CATPCK010000998.1 GCA_955652655.1 uncultured Ktedonobacteraceae bacterium
GAAGCCGCTGGGCTAACTCACCAGAGAGGCAGGCGTCGAGGGTGGGGTCGGTGATTGGGGTGAAGTCGTAACAAGGTAGCCGTACCGGAAGGTGCGGCTGGATCACCTCCTTTCTAGGGACACTGGACTCCACAGGAGTCCAATCCCAGGTCGGTCTTGTCTTTATGACAAGGTTACACCAACAGGTTTGTTACTGGCAGGTATAAAAAAAGGTGCTTTTGATTCGCCTTACCACTCTTGAGTTGTCCGAGCATCTCTGACGCTTTCGCTTTCCGGGCCTTTAGCTCAGGTGGTTAGAGCGCAGTCCTGATAAGACTGAGGTCCCTGGTTCGAGTCCAGGAAGGCCCACCCCGTAACGGGGGGACGTAGCTTAGTTGGAAGAGCGCCGCCTTTGCACGGCGGAGGTCAGGGGTTCGAATCCCCTCGTCTCCACCAGGGAAAATATACCCACTCGCTTGTACATGCGGGTGGGGTGGTGACTATAGCGGAAGGGAAACACCCGTACCCATCCCGAACACGGCCGTTAAGCCTTCCAGCTCCCACGATACTTGAGGGGCAGCCCTCCGGGAAAATAGGACGTTGCCACTCCACCCGCCTGTAGGGGCGGGTCTTTTTTTTGTGCTCCCACCACTTCTCTAGTCCGTCGGATCCTCACATAAGGTTCTCGCCTCCACCCAACGGCGTACCATGCTTTGTGTTTCCCTCGTACCCTTCCTGGAATTCTCTCTAAAAAAATCAATGTTGCGTCGTCTTCATATCGAGTGAACCGAAAGCTGTAGGTCATGAGTACCCTCCCATTGGCAGAGGATAGGAGATTGATGTAATGGCTCTACAAACGCAAAACCTTGTTATGGTTGGAATGGGCATAGCGCAGGATAGGCCGCCTAACCCGGTGCAGCCGCCATTAGTTAACGGCGTCCACCTGCGCTGGTCGTTCCCGCCGGCATTGGGCTTCCCCTGGTATGGCTTTCACCTCTTCCGGCGGCAGCATCGTGATGGCGCGCTGACTTTCCTGAGCAGCGCGCTTGGGAATCTGCAGAAGGGCCCGTTGCCAGTCAGCACCCTCAATACACCATATGGGCAGATCAGCAGCGACAAGGCGCTGGTGCTCACCGATGATTTTCCGCCGAGCGGCGTGGTGGAATTCGACCTGGATGGTCGTGCCTATACGCGCTTTACGTTCGCTGCTGAGCAGGTGGCGCAGCGCGTCCAGGCCAGCATTGGCATGCGTGCCAGGGCGGGCGATCCCCCAGGCACGAAAACCTGCGTCGATTTCTCCAACCGGGCGCCGGGCGCGGGTCCCAATCCGGATACCGAGCAAGGTGTCACGTTTGAGGTGCTCGATAAAGACGGGAAGCCTCTGCCGGTCTCCCACATTCAAGCCGTACCGGGTACCGGCACCAGGGTTACCGGCCTCGATTGCAAGTGGAGCCTCAACGCTACCCTGCCCACTCCGGCCACCTATATCCAGGTAACCCTCACGCCCCTGGTGGTCTCGGCAACGGTTCAGGCCTATAACGCGAATGGGACGAGCGCTGGCAGCGCGACAACGCTGAATCCGTACGGGCGCATGCCAGAAACGCTGACGATCACGGGAAGCGCCATCACGCGCATCGTGATCCAGCCGAACTGGGAAAGCCCTGATAATGGCGGCAGCCAGGATCCCGCTCATAGCAAGGCCGATCAGGGATCCGGCGATGATGCTGGCAATCGTACACTTTTGAACCAGTTCTGTTTCGGAACCGGGCGGCTGGTCTTCATTGAGACGACCGCGTTCTCCGGCGATACGCCGGTGGCGCAGTCGCAGGTCTGGGGGCAGGCCGGGCAGGTGATCTTGACCACCCTTGAGTTCGAAGGGATTACCGCGCTGGCATTCAGTGCGGATTCGGCGGCCCTCGTCGATCTGGGCTTCGTTCCCCTTACCCAGGAGGCTACGGTAGGCTGGCAGCAGATCCCCGGCTTCACCTACCCAATGCGCCTGCCCTTCACCCAGCCGACCTACCCCTGCACCCCTGGCATGGCTGAAAACCTGGAGGCGGCCCGCACGCTGGCCCGGCAGCGCATCCTCTACGGAGACCCCAAAGCGTTGACGGCGCCGCCCACGCAGATTACGAACGCTGGCAGCGTCACGGTCGTCAACGGCTCCCCCCTTGTCGTCGGCAAGAACACGAACTGGGGCGCGAACCTGGCTGGCGCGGTGCTCCAGGTGAAGGGAGACGTGACGGCGTATCTGGTGATGCAGGTCATCTCTCCGACAAAGCTCGTTCTGAGCCGCAACTACACAGGGACATCCGCCCCTCAGGCCACGTACGCGCTCAATGCCGATACGTTCGGCCAGTTCTATGACCATCTTCTCCAGCTTGTGACCGGCGGGAGCGCCACAGGCTCGATGGCGAGCCGCATGCTCCCCGCGCCGATCTACACGGCCGGCACGGTCTCGGTGAGCCAGAATTCGCTAACCGTCACGGGAAACGGGACCGCCTGGAGCGCGGACCTGGTGGGCCTGGCCTTCCAAATCCCCAGTGATCAGACCTTCTACACGATTGTCGCTGTTCCCTCATCCACGCAGTTGACCCTGGATCGAGGCTACCTGGGCAATAGTCAGAGCGGGCAGGCATACCAGGTGATCGCCAATATCAGCGGGCAGCAGACGCATCCGGCCGGGGGCGCTTCCCCTCGCATGGTTGAGCAGCGTGTGATCGATATGGTAATGCTCAGTACCCTGCAGCCGGCAGTCGCGCAGATGACCGGGCTCTACTGGGTGGACCAGCAGGCGCAGCCCGGCACCGCGTACGACTACCTGGTTGTGGCCGACAACACCGGAGTGGGCAATCTCGACCCGGCAAAGATCCTGGCGCTCCTGCAGCAGAACGGTTTTCAGACGCTGGACGGCTGCATTGTCTTCAATAAGCAGGTCGCCACGGCCTTCCCCCTGGATGTGCCGGAAGACCTGCGCGTCTATGCCCTCCCTGGCAGCAGCCGGCTCAATCCCGATGGCACCATCCAGGATGCCAGCAACAACGCCGGCCTGCGCTGGAACCTTGCCACCACGGACGCGGGGGTTCTGTTGCCCGGTCGCGCTATTATGTACCACCTCTGGCGCGCCAGCCTGGGCAATGGAACCACGCCAGCAGCACCCGGCAGCTATACGCTGCTTACGCAGGCACAACCGGTACTGGTGGCTGTATCACAGCTTGCGAGCGGCGAGACTCCACAGCGGTCGCCTAGTTGGCCGCCCTTCGCGCTGCACTTTATCGATAATGCCCTCTCCGACGGCTGGTACAGCTACCAGGTCAGCGGCATTGACATCTTCGGGCGCCACAGCCCGAACAGCGTGGCGGGCGCCTGGTACGAATGGGTCCCCATCCCTGCGCCGCGACCGTGGTACTATACAGACCCTCCAGGCAACAACGTCATTAATCCGTCCGCTGTGCGCCTGTTGAACAAGCGCGTTCCACCGCCGCCCACGGGGATCGAGGCCTACGCCCTCGATCCCGCCGACCCCACCCTGCTGCGGAACAGCGCCTATAACACCTGGTTTGCCACGCTCAGCCCCAGCGAACAGCAGAAGGTGATCGGCCTGCGCGTGCGATGGGCCTGGACCGAGGAGCAGGTGCAGCAGGCGCCCAACACCTCTGAGTTCCGCATCTATTACCATCCGGGGCGCACGAATGTGCTCGCGGGCCAGATCAGCAGCGCGAACTTCGCTAATGGCACGGGCGGAGCGGAGAGCTTCGTCCAGACCAATATCACGAATACCAGGGCAGCCAATGCCTATACCGGAGCCTGGTTACGCGCTGGATCAGACTCGTTTGCCATTGTGGGCAGCGACGCCAGCAGCCCGCTGCGTTTAAGGGTGCGCAATATCGGCCCATCGTCGGCCGCCGGGAGCATCACCGTCACCAATGGCTCCGCAATCGTCACCGGCCAGGATACAAACTGGGATTTCGCGCTGACCGGGCTTTCTTTACAGATTGTAGGGGAGCAGGCTATCTACACCGTATCGAGTGTGGATTCGGCCACCCAGTTGACGCTAAGCCAGGCCTATAGCGGGGCGAAAGGGGGCGGGAAGGCGTATACCGTCTTCGATATAGTGCCCCCGGCAAACACAGCTTGTACGCTCGTCATCCCGCCAGCGTATGGCGCCGGCACCGTCGCGCTCGTGACAGGCTCGCCCAAGGTCACCGGCAGCGACAGCAACTGGAACGCGACCCTGCTCGGCATGCCCTTCCAGGTCGCAGGCGAACAGACCATCTACACGATCGTCTCCGTCGATGCTCCGACGCAGCTCACGCTGGACCACGCATACGAGGGTGTAAGCGCAGGGGAGAAGCTCTACGCGATCCGCTTCCCGCTCTTCGTGGACTACAGGGTCCCGACGAACTGGGAGGAGCGCTATTATGTCGTCGGTTTCAACGAGCATGTCACGCTGACAACGGACGACCAGGGGAGGCCGCTGCGCCTCTACGAAGTGCTGCTACCTGCGTCAGGCGACGCCTATCGCCAGGGCGTGCCACTCTCGCCCACACTCTCCGAACCCATCGCCTACGCGGGCATCGGTGTGAGCGCGGCCGACAACGAGGCGACGACCCAGGACGATCCCAAATGGGCCAGCGGGCGCTGGGGGAAACGCCCCGGTAACGAAGGTCGCGTTGGCGCGCTGACCACGATCTTCCGCGTGCTGCGAGAGCGGCCTCCCGTCCCTCTGCTGCTGGCGCCGCTGAACCCGGAGCACTCCACCGCCACGGCCGCCGACAACCAGGGTCACTCCTTCGATACCTATCGCTGGCTGCCCATGGCGGGACTACGCACGCACATCTACCGGGGGCTGGACGAGACGCTCTTCCAGGTGGACTGGGCGCAGCGCCCACGACCCGCGCTAGATGCCTCGCAGGCACAATTCTTCCCCAACGCGACGACCGAGCCGCGCTGGACGCAGGGGCTGCGTCAACAGGTGGCGAACGGACTGAACACGCTGAACAACTTCACCCATGACGCGACGGGGTCAGCTCAGGCGCTGGCCTACTACCGCGAGCTCTCCAATGATGGGCTGCGCATCCTGGCCGGACTCCCTGGCAACGAAGCCGCCTTCAGCCAGTTGACCACCCTACCGCTTGATCCCGGAGACCCGGCCAACGCCGACCGCCGGGGACCGGATACGCCTGCGAGCTACACACCCAATCCCAACCTGCGCGCGTATGTGGATACCCTCAACGGGCTCATGAGCAATCGCTACCTCTATCGCGCTTTGTACGTAGACGCGGCGCACAATCGTAGCGGATTGAGTTTGTCGAGTCCGCCGGTGCTGGTGCCGGACGTGGTGGCGCCGCACACGCCGACTATAACGAAGGTGCTGGGGGGTGATCGACAGATCACATTAAGGTGGAATGTAAACCGGGAAAGTGACCTAGACAAATACCTTGTATTCAGGGCCGAGGACCCATCTACCCTGGAGAATATAGGGGGACTTTCGCCGATTGAAGTCATACCTCAAAGCGGTGTGGATGAACAAGAGATTACTGATAAACCTCTGGTGGGTAATCGTGCCTACTATTATCGTGTGGCCGCACGCAATACTTTCAGAAACATCTCTCCTCCATCTGCCATATTCTCAGCATACGTAGCAGATACAGCTATCCCTAATCCCCCGGCCTCTTTGACTGCCGTAAGAAGCTCAAGAACTCGCAGTGATGGAACATTCGAGCAAGGTGTCCTCCTGACATGGGCCACTTCTGTTGAACCTCTAGAAATACAGGTTCAGCGGCAAATCAATGGTGGGATAATCTGGCCATCAATTACAGCATGGCTCCCACAGGGAACGACGCAGTACTTCGACAATACAGCACTCCCGGGTCATGGATATCGGTTCCGTTTGCGCGTGAGAAATGTCAGTGGAAACTTTAACGTAACATATACTCAAGCAGAGGTAGAGTCATGAGTTTCGATTTTCAGCTCCTATTTCCGGCAATCCCAAATGGGACCCCGATGAAATTAGCTCATCCTCAAGCCAGTACCCTTGGCCCGATTAACACTGATCCTAAGGATCTGGTAATCTGGTCAGGTTCAAGTGCGACACTCCAAGCGATGGCGACTGGCCCAATTAAATATGTACCATCTATAGGAACCGCCCCTTCGGGCGCAATCGCCATCTACACATCGTATGTCCCATGGCCCTGGGGAACACTGGTCAATGAGGCGGACGAGTTTTCTGCAGATCAAATTCCTGCGCAGATCTACTATGAGAATGTAGATCGGTCTACGGCGGAGCCAGCGATCCGGGCTTTGATTCAAAGCACATATGGGAATGCCTTGCCAGCGCCTGAGGACACCATGGTGAACGATTTCTTTGCGGGGAACTGGATCGGAAAAACAGATACAGCTCCAAACGGAGACCCGCTCCTTAGGCCTTTGATTGTAAAAGCCGGGACTAATCTGGGTACTATTCGTGTTAGCACACTTCCTCCACCTGATCCTACAACGCCGAATTCAGTCATTCTTAAAATGCGTAAATCGGACAACACAACGGCGGTCGATATCGCACAAATTGCCATTGCTGCCTACCAGGAATGCCGAGCAGATACCCAGTGGACGAATTTGTTTACAACTCTGGGCATAGAGGTCTTTCCGCTTGCAACAGGCACCGTCTCGGGGCAGCGCATCCTCTTCTTCTCAGACACAAAAATTAACCTGGCCACCTTGCGCTCCCTTTTGGAGAATGATCAAAACAACTTTAAGACAAATCCCACTTTTTATAGTAGCTATCTCGGCGCTACTCAAACGATGCTCATTCATGTATCGCATGCGGAGGCAGTACTCGGGACGGTTCAAGAAGAGATGGCTAATCCGTGTAACCCACCCGATACCACGGATTTTGACCTGCAAACACTTGGATATTATGTTGAGCTGATCAATGCGTATAGATATCTGATGCACTTGCATCTCTTCGTTTACCTGAACTCTTCCCAGTGGCCGGGAACTGAGATTGCGCTCTGGTGGCAGATGCTTAGCGATCAGATGACCGTGCTCAATCAGACCTTAACCGCCCTCTATACAGATCCGCACTTCTCTGATAGATCGACGATAGACAACAAAGTACAGTATTCCAGTTTTCTCGCCAGTCAACTAGCCGTGACACCGCAACAGCTTGCTACGCTAAAGACCTTTCAGCAGATAACCGGCGCGGTCATGCTTATTTTCAGCATTGTTCAGGCCGCCTCCGGGCTGGCGAATCTCGCAGCGGCTATTGTAAATGGCGGCGAGAACTTTGGCTCACTTGGTTTCGGTGGTGGAGCCGTAACCCTGGCAAATGGGACAACCTACGTGTTAGATGAGGCTACCATCAACAACCTGATTACAAGTGGCATCCTCACATCATCAGCAGGAACAATCGTCCTGATGGCAGCCCAGGGAAAAGGGTTCAACCCATCTGGTCAAACCTCTGCGCAGGCTCAAAATTGGGTTAATTCACGCCATCCAAACTGGACCCACGTTGATTTTCCTGGTGGAGAGAAGTGGCTTGATGAAAATGGAGTTGAGCGCATCAGATATATGCGCCCCAATCCGAAGAAGGTCCTCAGTTCGCCCTGGGAACATGTGAAAACAGGTTACTGGCGCTTAAAAAATCAATTCGGCCAGTATCTCGATGCTCTCCAGAGAACTACTATCGTAGAAGATCCTCAGGGTAACGCGTTTGCGCTTGAACATGGTCCCAACGGTGACGTACGTATCCAGGTTATAAAAGCCGATGAGCAATTTCTTACCAATGGAGAACGCTATACAGAATATCCATGGAATCCAGGTGATGACCCTATGAAGGATGTTAAGTTTGCTACACACATTTCAGCTAGTCATGTGGGGGTACCATAATGAGCAATGGAACGGTAAATTTGTTTGTGCCTATAGAGGATGTCTATCCGGATCTTCCTGCAGGAATTCTGGATGCAGTTCCAGATGATCAGGGTCATAGCATTCTCGATCGCGTCAGTCTGACAGATTTCTCAATAGAACCGGGCGCTGATCAGCTTGTGCTACGGATCGACCTGGCAATTTTAGGAGAAGTGGTTCTGGGCATCCCCGGCGTCGACACGCTTGCGCTTGTCCTGGGAGATGCTACGCAACCCAGCGTTCCCTTCCATCTCGAACTTGTTTTCGCTCAAAAGCCCAAACTGCGTATTCTCGATCTCGAACCCAAAATACGCCTTCCCGGTAGCTTCTTTAAGCCGATGACGCGTTCTGGATCAACAGCGCCATTTGTGCCTGATCCGACGCGCAAGCCAGAAATCCCCCTTGGAGCATATGACCTCGAAATCAATCCCGAAGCTGGCATCACTCTGTCTCCTCGAACAGGCACCTCTTCCAGCTTCCAGTTAAGCCCTGTTGGGCTTGGAGATACAGGTATCGTGTTCGAGGCATCCGGCATATCCGTTTTTCTTGACCCAGGTGCTCCTCCTGCTGGACAGCCCAACGGCTGGCGAGGATGTTTAGTAGGAAATGCAACCATTTACCTTCCACCTAGCATTTCTACCAGTGGAGGTCCTGTCTCTGTTGCGCTTACCAACGCATTTATAGGCTCTAGTGGCATCAGTGGTACTGCCACAGCGAGTTGGAATGCAGGATATAACGCGACAACTAAAACCATTACTGGTGATTTGGTGGGCACCTTAGGTGGCTTCATCTTCGCGCTTCAATCCGTATCGATCTCGTTGCTGAACAATGCACTGACTAATTCAAGTATTGTTGGGCTCATGCAAGTGCCCCATTTTGAACAGGTATTGCAGGTCAATGTGGGTTTGAGTACAGGTGGTGACTTGACTCTGGGCGTGAGTGCGAACCAGCCGGCCATGCTCAATGCCTCACCATGCTCTAGTGGTCTCTTCTCCTTTGACGTTCCGAATACGATGCATGTCTGTCTGCAGAGTCTGGGTCTTGAAAGCAGTGCTGGCTCATTCACGATTAAACTCAGCGGCCAGATCACGCCGCTCTTCGATGCGCCGACACTGAACTGGCCCGCTTTCCAGGTCAAGGAACTCTCAATCGACTCCAAAGGCAATGTCCACATCCAGGGGGGCTGGCTCAACCTGCCGAACCAGTATCACCTGAACTTCTACGGCTTCACGATGGAGATCGAGAAGCTCGGCTTCGGCAATACAAGTGATGGCGGGAAGTGGATCGGCTTCTCCGGTGGCATTACCCTGGTGGATGGCATGCCAGCAGGGGCCTCGGTGGATGGACTGCGCCTCACCTGGTACGAGGATGGCAGTGCGCCACAGATCAGCTTGAATGGTGTGGGCATCGCGTTCTCGGTGCCGGATGTGCTGGACTTTGAGGGTACCGTCTCGTACGACTCCAGCCTGAAGAAGTTCCACGGCAGCCTGACACTGGATCTCATCTCCCTGGACATGGAGGTCGATGGCAAGGCTGTGTTCGGGGTGCAACAGGGTCAAACCTACTTCGCGCTCTACCTGGCTGCGGAGTGGCCAGCCGGTATCCCGCTGTGGGCAACTGGTTTAGGTCTGTACGGCATTGCAGGCCTCTTTGCCCTCAGTATGGAGCCCAACAAGGGGGCCAGTGATGAATGGTATGGTCTCGATCCCAGCCATAGCTGGTACCTGCGCAATCCCGCCGGCGTGATCGACCTGGATAAGAAGTGGATGGAGCAGGCGGGGGCGATGGCTCTTGGCGCGGGCGCAACCCTTGGTACGGTCTCCGATAACGGCCACGCCTTTTCCGGCAGAATGCTGCTGGTGATCGTCTTCCCCGGACCCGTGCTGCTGATCGAGGGTAAGGCCAGCCTGCTGCAGGACCGCGCCAGGCTGGACAAAGACGCCAATTTCCGCGCACTGGCCGTGCTGGACGCCAACGCAGGGACCTTCTCCGTGGGTCTCGACGCGCGCTACCAGTACGACGGCTCCGGCAAGTTGATCAATATTCACGGCGGGGCCGAGGCTTTCTTTAACTTCAATGATGCCAGCGCCTGGTACCTCTACCTTGGAGAGAAGGACCAGAACAAGCGCATCCAGGCACGCATCTTCCAGTTGTTCGAGGCCGATTGTTACGTGATGCTGGACGCCCACAAGCTCGCGATGGCGGCGTGGATAGGCTATAATAATCAATGGACCTTCGGCCCGCTGAGCGTCACCTTGCAAGCGTGGCTGGATAGCAATGCCGTGGTGAACTGGCACCCGGTCCACTTCCACGGCGACCTCTGGCTGCACGGCAGCGTGGCCCTTTCAGCGTTTGGCATCGGCCTGGGCCTGACGGTCGATGCCCGCCTCGCCGCCGATGTCTTCGATCCCTTCCACATCCTGGGCCAGTTCAGCGTCAGCCTCAGCCTGCCGTGGCCGCTGCCCAGTCCCAGCGCGTCCGTCACGCTGGAATGGGGTCCGAACCCCACGGCACCGACTCTGCCCAAGCCGCTGCTGGAGGTCGCCGTCGAGCACTTTAAAACGACGACAAGCTGGCCGCTGCCGGACGGCGCACTGCTTCTACCGGCCGCTGCCGCGCCGCCAACACACGACCAGATACCGGTGATACCCCTGGACAGCCGGCCCCATGTCACATTCAGCCGCCCGGTCAACGACGACGCCCTGGTGGGGGTCAATGCCCAGCCTCTGGTGCCTGATTGGGAGCGCGTCGGTGATCCCTCACAGAACCAGGGGCCTGTAAAGGTGCGCTATGGCCTCTCCCAGGTCGTCCTGGAAAAGCAGGACGGCGGTGGCGGTTGGCCAGCGGTGGCCCAGACTCCAGCTGTCTCCGGTCTACCTAAACTCTACGGCTCGTGGGCGCCGCTGCCGCATATGCCTGATGGCGGAGGTCAGAACCACGGCCAGACCAAGCTCTGGCTCTGGTCGAAAAGCGCCTTCGACTATACCCGCCATACCGGCGGGACGTGGAACGAGTGGTTTACCGACCGCTACAGCTCGTATCCGTGCGGGCCGCTGGTACAGACTTGCTGGGATTTTGAGCAGGTGACGCCAATCGCGCAACTGCCGAATCCCTGGCCCTATCCCGCGAATCCGGGGCTTGTCTTCTCATGCGGGGCGACCGATAACATGTCGATTACCACCCTGAGCCAGCCTGTGGAGGGATTGACGCATGCCCTCTGTTTGAGTGGGCCGCTGAACGCAACAATTATGTTGCCGGAGCCCAGGAACGTCGTCAAGATCCCGGTACTGGACAGCTATCCCTCGTACACCGCCTTCTACGGCTACGATGCCCAGGGGAACGCTTACGGCCCGTTCACACGAAGCAGCAGCGAGCAGACGACCGTCGAGATCAGGGGCGGCAACATGACGCGTATTGGGATCACCACGCCGCTTTCCCTGGCCAGCGGCGTCTCAGGCGCCATCGGCTGCGCCTACGTTGCACAACGCAACCAGCTCCTCTTCGTGGAATTCGGCGGAGGCGGTGTTGGCGCGGGCAAGCTCTCGGCCATCGACCTGAACACCAACAGTTATAGCGTGCTGGGGACCGGTTATACGGCTCCCGAAGATATTGTCGTGGCGACCGATGGCAAGACGGCCTATATTACCGAGCGCCCTGGCAACCTGCTGCGCCTTGACCTCACAAAGCAGAGGCTGAATCGCTCCGCAGCGACCATGGTCAGTACGGGCATGACGGCTCCACAGCAGATCGCGCTCGACGAGGCGAGAAACACCGCCTATGTCGTCGAGTATGCCAACCCGGGAAACCTGCTGAGGATCGACCTGGGCAGCGGGTATGCCGCGCCGATGTATGGAAGCCTGAACAACGCGGTCGGGCTCCTCCTGGTTCCTGGAAGCAGCACGGTCTATATCAGCGAGCAGGGGGGCAACGGCCAGCTCAGCAGGGTCACGTTCAATGCGGGTGAAGATACCACCCGTGACGTGCTCTTCAGCGGCCTCACGAACCCCTTCTTCATGCGCTGGGGCAATACCGAGCATACACAGATCCTGCTCCCACTGCGCGACCCGGCTAACCGCCTGGTGATGCTCGACCTGTCCCAATCACCGGTGAGCATGACCGGCATGGCGGATGGGGTGCCCTTCCGCCCATCAAGCCTCGCGCTGCTGCCGGGCCATCGGCTCGCCGTGTGCAGCGACGGCGCAGTGAGCGGATACGCGACGCAGCTCTGCATCCCGCAGGTCTGCGCGGTCACGGCAGATGAGCTGATCCAGCATTTCGAAGATGAGCTTGACCGCTGGTCGCAGGCCGGCGAGGTGCTGGAACCGTATACCACCTACCGGCTCCAGGTAACGACAACCGTCCATGCCGAGGGAGAAGGAGCGATGATGAGCTGGTACCGCCCGCCAACCCAGACGTACACCGACTGCGCCTACTTCCGCACAGGTGCCCCGCCCACGTTGGAGACGCTCTCAACGCCCGTTGGCTATCCTGGGACAGCAGGACCCTTCCAGAGCGGGCTGGATGACCTGGGGCGCTACGTGAGCCAGGCCGCGGCGACTCCTGTTGCGGGTACGCCGGGGGCCTATGCACTGGGTATCGAGTTCAACGAAAACTACGTGGACCTGCTCTACGCCCTCGCGCGGCGCGACCTGGTGATCCATCTTTATGACAACAACGGGCCCGCGCGTGCCGCGAACGGGCGCCTGATCACGCTGGGCAACGAGTGGGGCCGGGTAGATCAGCTAACGCTGACGGAGAGCGAAATAAGCTGGCTGGCCGTGTTGAGCCAGAACGGCTGCGCCTTTATCGATCCACAGGTTATCCTGCGCAATAGGAAGCTGCTCTCTCCTATAGAGAGCCAGGTGCTCGCTCCGCAGTCCCTCTACGAAGCGCGCCTGGTTCCGATGCTGCTCCACGAAGACTTCAGCGGGGGCTCGTTTACCAACCCTCTGGGCACCTGGAGCGCGCAGGATACCGCCGGCACGTCGCAGTGGCATACCAGCAGGGATGGCACACCGCCCGCCCCGTTCGTGGTTCAGACAACTACTGCCACCTCAACGCTGCTCTGGACGCCCAACCAGCCGGGCGACTGGGCCGACTACCGGCTGAATGTCCACCTGCGCGCAGCGACAAATGCACCGATTGGTATTGTCTTCCGCTACCAGAATCCCGGACAGTTCTATCGTTTCTCGTTGGAACCGCAGAGCCCCTACTGGCAATTGGTGCGGCAAGACAGCACTGGAACAACGACGTACCCGCTGTTTCCTTCCAGCGCTGGCAAAGCCTTCCAGACAGGCGTGGACTACTTGATCACGATTGAGGCAGTCCACAAAGCGATCAACATCTACCAGAAAGCGATCAACATTGATCCCAATGACACGCTGCTGTTTAGGGTCTCCGAGCAGAATGCGACGAGTGGTACGATTGGCCTGTACTGCGCAAATCATCCTGGGGCGCGCTTTAGCGATGTGCGTGTGGAGGATTTCCGCGCTACAGCACCAGTGGCCTATCGTTTTACATTCACAACTTCGTAAGTTTGATGTAAAATCTGTATAAGAGATAGCCTGGCTGGCTTTGTGCCAGGTAGATGATACGAGGAGGAGACATATGAACACAACCGATACTGCTGGAAATCCTTCTATCCCTAAATCCCATGCATACTCAGCTGCCCTCGTTCTTCTAGGGTGCTTGATTCCGCTACCCATCGTCGCGACGATCGTGACCGCGGCCATCTACATCGCGCCGTTCTCACCAGCACTAGGAGCGATCATACCAGCGTGGATCGCACCCAATTGGATGGTATGTCTCGTTGGCATCATCATCACACTTGTTCTCTGGTTGCTCTTCGCACTCCCTTTAACAGGATTCTCCTCGATGGAGAGCGCTATTCCAGTCAAGGGGAGCGATCTCAAAAACCATTTCCTGGCTGTACGCGCCTGTTATAATGCGTTGCTTGCCCTGGAGAAAAGCGGAGACCTTATTCCGAAAGAGCGCGTCCACAGCTATCAAATCGCGAGCGAACAAGTGAAGTGCTATCTCGCTGAACTCGAACAACTGATTCGCTACAAGGATTTGCGCTGGATAGCGGGAACCGGGTACCTGGCTGCCTGGAACCTGGTACACCGTGCAGAAGAAGCGCTGATCATGCTTGAGCCGCGCGAAGATGTGATCAGAGAAGCGCTCAATGATGAGTTGAGTCTCGAAGGTTCTGACATGGTGACATGCGATATCGCACTCAACAAGTTAAGAAGAGCCGTTGCGAACCTCAGCGCGTCGGCTACCATGTATCTAGACAAGCAGCCGGTGAAAGTGGCGAGCCAGAACGGAGACGCGACTGGTAGAGTATCCCCGGCACAAGGTACAGGTCCGGCTGATCTCACACCTCATGGACCGCCGGTGGCCGCAGTCGACAGTAGTCCCGCGACCAATGGAACGCCTGCTGGGACAACGCCAGACACCATTCCTGCCTTAACGGACGGGGCACCGCAAGTGAAAGCCGGAGATCTCGCTGCTCCTGTAGTTGGTGAAACGCCAATGGCCCTTGCCGTAGAGCCGAGCAGCGCCGCTGTTCGTGAAACGCCGGTACCCAACACAGACGGGCATCCTGTCACCCCCGATCGCAGGCCGGTGATGGATGTCACGACAGAGCTGGAGGCTCGAAGCACACTCCGCGAGGTCAGGCGAACTATTAATGAATTTCGTAAGGGTCTTTGGGAAGGGCTGGTCACTATTCGTAATCAGCTCATTGGAACGACCATCATTACTGGACTCCCGGCATATGTATTGCTCTGTTTTGCTATTATTGCCGGTGCCCCTCCTGCATCAATCATGGCGGCAACGATTTTCTATATTGTGGGAGCACTGACCGGACTTTTTGGCCGCTTGTATATCGAGTCAAAGGCTGAATCTGCTGCTGAAGACTACGACCTGACCCTGGCACGTATCGTTGTTACGCCGGTACTCGCTGGCCTCGCTGCTGTTGGGGGTGTCTTACTCACAACGATGCTCTCCCTTACGGTGCTCAAGTCACCCGCTTTGCAAAGTGTGAACCAACAACTTGGACTTGGAGCTATCTACAATCTGAACAGCAACACGTTTGGCATTATCGTTGCGGCCGTGTTCGGCTTGACGCCGAACCTGTTTATCAATATCCTGCAAGATAAGGCAAAAGGTCTCACAGACCAGTTGCAGAGCAGCACTGCTTCAGATCAGGGGAAATCGGGGAGTTGAAGAGCTACAGTTCATCTTTTACAAGATCTTCCACCAGTTGCTTGAATGCTACTTGATAGCGGTAGCTGCTGCTTTCACAATTCTCGAAGTTCCCAATATTGAGTTTGCGTTGAATGTACGTCACCCAATCTGCTCTAGAAGACAAATGAGCATTATCTAAACGTATTGGGTAGAGAATGGCTTTTCCTTTATGCTCCCTTTGCCTGGCAAGCTCGACTTCATGTTCTACCCAGCCGCTCCTAAGAGAGTGTTTTGAGAGAACGAGGACCAGTTTGTCATGGTGACGGATAGCATCTTCGATTTGCTGGGGGAATCGGTCTCCAGGATTTAAATCGACCGTGGCTAACCAGCATCGAACTCCCTGTGCTTCCAGGTCATCATGTAAACGGTCTACAAATGACTGATCTTCGCTTGCGTAACTGAGAAAACACGAGTAGTAATCAAAAGGAGCCTTCCCTTGTGAGCGAATATAGTCAATGAAAATATCCGGAATACCGGCTCCATGCAGAAAAGCCTCTGCAATTCTTCCCTTAGAAAGATGGATAGTACCAAAATCGAGCATTGATGGCCCTAAATGGTATGCCTCATCAAGTCCTTTTGCCACGCTCAAGTTCACATTGGTAAAAGTTGTAGCTCGTATATATGCATCATGAAACTTCGTTCCATCTAAAACCGTCTCCTTGAGAGTCGCACCACCAAGATTAGCCTTCCTCAAGCTGACCCCTCTCAGATTCGCCCAACTGAGGTTTGCAAAGCTTAGATCGGCTTCATTGAGTACAGCCTTCTCAAGATTAGCTCGCTCAAAGCTCACCCTCCTGAAATTGGCTCCAAAGAGATTCTTACCTTTGAGATCGGCCTTGCTCAGATCAGGGAGTATCTCCGAGTGAGCTTTCCTCCAATTGTTCCAGGCATGCACGCTTTGTTTCAGCAACATATCAAGATGAGCTTGATTGGCCACAATTTTTCTCCTGTTACTCCACCGTGAAATCATCAATCTTGCATATCCGGCTGTGGATCTTTCCAATCTTCCGGCATCATGATTCTCGCTTCTACGCCGGCATTCTCTTTCAAGAGGAACAAGAGATTGCTTCCACTGAGTAGCTCAAGGGGCTTGCCGTCAGCGAATTCGAAGGAGGCTTTGCCATACCCGC
>CATPCK010000999.1 GCA_955652655.1 uncultured Ktedonobacteraceae bacterium
GTAAGTGAAGTGCGATGTGTAGCTCTCTCTGGATGTCTGCTACGAGTGTAGGTGGGCATTCCACTTGTAAGGCGATTTCATCCATAGAACCTTCTCTTGTCACGATCACGCGAAATTCAGCCACATCGGGGAAGCGGTGCAGTACATCAGCCAGGGCTGAAGGATATACATTGATGCCACGCACAATCAGCATATCGTCTACCCGCCCTAAAACGCCGCCAGGTAGATGAAGAAATGTCCTACCGCATGTGCAACTGAAACCGCCGTGTCGCACCAGGTCACCACTGCGGTAGCGGATAGCCGGGCTTCCCCAACGACCAAGATTGGTGAGTACCAGTTCGCCTGCTTGACCTTCTCGAACGGGTTGACCACTTTGAGGATCAAGGATCTCGGCTATGAACTCAGCTTCGTTGACGTGTAACCCTTGCTGTGCTGAACAGGCAAAACCAAATGCGCCCATTTCCGTCATGCCCGCGTGATCATGGGCAACTGCTCCCCAGGCGCGCTCAATGCGTTCTCGAGTGGAGGTAATAGAAGCTCCTGGCTCGCCGGCATGAATGGTCACTCGTACTGTCGAAGCGCGAATGTTCATACCATGCTCTTGGGCGACCTCTGCCAGGCGCAGGGCATAGCTTGGAGTGCAAACCAGTACGGTAGCGCTGATCTCCTGAATGGCGCGCAGGCGTTGGAGCGAATCCATAGCGCCGCCCGGGACGGTGAGCGCTCCAAGCTTTTTAGCACCTTCGTAAGCTGACCAGAAGCCGATAAAGGGGCCAAAGCCAAAGGCAAGAAAGACGATATCCTCTGGTCCGACCTTTGCCGCTTGATACACGTCCGCCCAGCAATCGGCCCACCAATCCCAACTCTCCCGAGTATCGAGGACCTTTAGAGGATGACCGGTGGTTCCGGTGGTCTGGTGCAGGCGGATATAGTCGCTTAAGGGATAGGTGAGGTTACTGCCGAATAATGGGTGGATTTCCTGATCTGTAACAAGCTCTCGTTTCGTCGTAAAAGGTAGAAGGGATAGGTCTGCCAGCCCCTTCAAGGAGAGGTGTTCTATTCCAGCCAGCTTTTGCCGGTAGAAGTGATTGGTCGGCAGCATGCGTGCCACTCCCTGTTGTAGTCTCGCCAATTGATGTGCTTCGATTAGTGGACGGGAAGCTGTTTCCAGGTATGTCATCGAGCACCAATTCCTTTCATTATTGTGTTGGAGCCAGACATCAAAAATACATAGAGACGAGATTGCGAAATGGGACAATCAATATGAAAGTCAATAATGAAACTGAACGTTTCTGTATGTTGTAGATAGTCTAACGCAAGATGAGGTCAATGTCGAGGAGAAGAGAGGAAAGTATAAAAGAAAAAGCGAAACAGCTAATAGAGAGCCTTGTGCATGTAGTAGAAGGCCCGGCATTTACCGTTTCGCTTGACCGGTGAAAGAATTTTTAGCGCTGTGTTGGGAAAAGAGAGGGGACTTTCATTCCGAGCATCATGTCGCCAGCTATTTTGAGCTTGCCAGTCATAAAGGCATTCATGGCATCTAGTTTACCTTCGGCAATGGCCAGCCAGTCTTTATCACTGACAGTGAAAGTGATATCAGGCTTCTCGACACCGCCTGGAATAAGCTTGCCCTCACCGTTGATGATCTGGAAGGCCCATACACCGGCTTCTTCACCAGTAATATTCCATTGGAGTGTTTTGGTCATGCCCGCTGCTGCTGCTGGATTAAATATGGTTGGCATTTGCTCGAAGCTCTCGGCAACTGTCATCGTTGATTTCTCCTAAATCTTTCATTTAGATGCAGGAAAAGCTCCTGCTAGCACTGCTATAGTATAACACACGGTCGCAGAGCGGGTAAACACCACTTTTTGGCGCGCCTTCTCTCCTTGCTTTGCTGTCTTCCTGGTCGTCACCCGGTTTTGAAGCCTGATGCTACGTCGTCTCAGAGACGAGAATGTAAGCCTCCTTACGAAGGAATGGTTTCCATTCCCTATCTATCTTCCCTGCGTACCAGTCCTTGCTGCCAGGCAAACACTGCGGCTTGTGTGCGATCAAGCCTGTGCAGTTTGCTCAAAATATTGCTCACGTGTACCTTCACTGTTTTTTCGCTAATCACTAACTTCTCGGCAATAGCTGCATTAGAAAGACCATCGGCGATGAGGCGCAAGACTTCAAGCTCGCGCGTACTCAGTTCTGTAAAAAGATTGGGTATGTCACTTCTCTCTCTATGCACCTCTTGCACAACACGCGCTGCTACACGAGGATGAAGCACCGACTCGCCTTTTGCCGCCTTACGTACCGTCTCTGCCAGGTCATTGATACCTACATCCTTGAGAATGTAAGAGAGTACACCAGCGCGCAGTGCTGGGAAGATGTACTCATCGTCGTCAAAGGACGTGAGCACGATCACCTGCGTATGTGGACTTACGCGTTTCACTTGTCGCGTAGCCTCTACGCCACCCATGCCAGCCATCACCAGGTCCATTAAAACGATGTCGGGAACGAGTTCGGCCACTAAACATACAATCGCTTCGCCTGATTCTGCTTCGCCCACGATGGAAAGATCAGGATACGCCTCTAAAAAGGTATGTATACCCTGTCGAACAAGCGCATGGTCATCCGCAATGGCAATAGTAATGCGTTCCATTCCTACACCTCAATCCTCTGTCTTTCGCAACTCGCAACAACGCGCGTTCCTTTCCCCGGCGTACTCTCGATGCATACATCTCCGCCCAACGCTTTCATGCGCTCTTGCATGGAGAGAAGACCAAATCCCTTCCCATCAGTAGTATTGATAGCAAATCCTTGTCCATTATCGCTAACAGAGAGGAGAGCATTTTCTTGCTCAGACGCTAATCGAATCTGCACCGTCGTTGCCTGACTATGACGTGCCACATTCGCCAGAGCTTCCTGAGCTACGCGAAAGAAAGCCTCTTCTACCAACAGTGGGAGCGTTTGTTTACTCTCTATCTGTAAGTTTGCAGTGATATTGGTTTGTTGTGTCCATTGAGTAACAAGCTCCTGCAATGCAACGTCTAATCCTTTTCCCTCCAAAGCCACAGGCCGCAACTCACGGATGAGCGTCTTGAGTTCTTGTTGTACCTGAAGCAAAACATGTTCAGCCTCAGCCAGGGGCCGCTGTACTTCCTCTTTACTCGGTCCAAGGTGCAGTTTTGCTGTACCCACCTGTAGAGCAACGACAAAAATATGCTGCTTGACGCTATCATGGAGATCACGTGCCAGGCGATTGCGTTCCTCCAGAATTGCCAGTTTCTGGCGCGTCTGTAGCAGGTTCTGCAATTGTTCTGCCATACCATTCAGATGGCGAGTGAGTTGTCCCAGTTCATCGCTTGACGTGTCTTGAGCAAAGGCAGAGAAATTCCCCTGGCTCCAGTTATCTGCTGCCAAGGACAGTTTCTGAAATCTTCGCGTGAAATTGCGAGCTGTGAAAAAGCCTGCAATCGGACCTATGACACCTGCTACAAAAATAATAAAAAGTATACTTGGCAGAATAACATACAAGAGATAGAAAGAGACCCAGTACCCATTCGCCTGTGTTATATTGCTGGTCTTTAAGACTAATGCTGCCTGAACTGTTTTATCCTTTCCTGGTATAGGAACGATAGCTACGATGCTGCCATTGGCTTCTTGAGCAACAAGTCCTTGAGGACCAGTACGGCCTATTAGCACGCTACGAAGATTTGTCGCGGATTGAGTAGATAGCTGTGTTTGCAGGGCTATGCCCGCGTTAATGGCTTTGTCACCAACAGAGACAATAACGTGACCCTGCTTATCTACAACGGTCAGGAAGCCTCCTTGATAGGAGCCTGCTGCATAAGGATTAGGAATGTGAAGCCACGCGGTCAGGCCTTCGCGATCTGCTGTGCCATGAACAAAATAAGAGGCAGCCTGTGGAACATCTTGTTGAGTACCGTTCAATACTATTTGCGGCAGGTTCGCATTCACAACCAGAAAAACGATTGTAATAGCAAGAAGTTCAAAGAGAAGCAACACTACAGCAGTAATGAAAACATAGGAAAGGGTGAGTTTCCATTGGAGCTTTGGAAAGCGACGTATAAACTTTTGCATAAGAGGGTTTCCTCCCCTCGGCTCTTTAGTGTAGGTGTGGCGGTGCGATAATTCGGGTATAAA
>CATPCK010001000.1 GCA_955652655.1 uncultured Ktedonobacteraceae bacterium
AACTCATTGCGAATAGCAATCGAAGCAGAACAAGAAAGTGAGCATTGATATGAACGATAACCAGGAACATGAGGGGCAAGCGCGAAAGGTAGACCAGTTTCACGACAAATACCGTCACCAGAAGCCACCCGACTGGCTCAGAGTTGAGGCTGAGGGAGAAGAAACAGCCAAAGCACACGCCTACGATGTAGGACACGCCATTGAGAGTGAGGAGCAGAAACAGGAACGTATATGCAAGCATTTGGAGGGCGTGATAGACAGTATGGAGCAGGTCATCGACTCCTCTACCCAGGTTACAATGAAACGCATTGAGGTAGACGCAGCAACCGTTGCTGTGCTAGCAGTCATCTCGGAACTATTGCCTGAGCCGATACAGGAGCGAATCAGGACCATCGTCGGGCTGCATGAAAAGACATGGGAGATTGATCTGCCAGCAGATAAGGGGGAAACTCCGCGTAAACCCCTCTCCCAAGAATTGATTGAGACGATCACTCTTGAAGGTGACAGCAGCGAGGAATAACCATCTGTCACTGTGTGTCGTTTGCTTTTGTATAGATGCCATGGCCGCGCTTCCTACCAGGGCTGAATAGACAGGGGTGTGTTGCATATGCCGGAATTGCCAGAAGTTGAGTTTACCGCACGCCAGTTGCGTTCAAGTGTGGTTGGAGCCACTATTAGTGGTGCTCTTGTATTTTGGGAACGCGCCATTGGACATCCCGACCTCGCTACATTTCTTCTCCAGGTGGCCGGCCGCCGTATAGAAGCGATACGTCGGCGTGGGAAATACCTTGTGCTTGACTTACATGGTGATCTTTTCCTCTCCATCCACCGTCGCATGACAGGCAACCTGTTTCTTCTCCCCGCTGGCTGGGAGATTGATACCAGCCTTCGGGAGACGGACCCGGCAGCTTGGAGCACAAGAGGGCCAGCTTTTTTTGCTACTCCAGCGGTAGACACGGTAGAAGGCTCTCCATACTCCGTTGATCTTGCAAAAACCTGGTATTGCCGCGTTTGTTTCAATCTTGCAGACGGGCGGCGCCTCCTCTATACTGATCCGCGCAAATTTGGGCGTATCGAGCTCTGGCCGCGCGACTGCGAGTCTGTGGCTTTCAAGGGCCTGGGCCCTGAGCCTTTAAGTACAGCATTCAGCACGACACAGTTGGCGCAAGCTCTAGCTGGGCGAAAGAGCGCCATCAAACAGGTGCTATTAGCGCAGGAGGTGGTGGCCGGCCTGGGCAATATCTATGCTGACGAGGCACTGTACTTTGCATCAATTCACCCTTTGCGCAGAGCTGATTTACTCAGCCCCACCGAGATTGAACTATTGCATCAAGGCATTGTTGCGGTGTTGACCCTTGGCATCGAGCATGGAGGCACATCCTTCAGTGGTTACCGTGATCTCTGGGGCGAAGCCGGTGATAACTACAACCATGTGAAAGTCTATCAACAGGATGGGAAGCCCTGTCTGCGCTGTGGGGCGCTTATCGAACGTATCGTCGTTGCGCAGCGCGGTACTCATTTTTGCCCAGGTTGCCAGAAGCTCACTGTGGAGTGAAAAATGCCGGTGTGCAATGTAAAGGGCCATGGCCTTCGGGAATATTGGTAAATGTCACATCAACCGTGGCTGGTACATGGCTCGGCTGCTGACCTTGCAACTGCAAAGTGAATGAGACATATCCACCGTTATCGCTTGTTGCCTGTGCATCAATCTGTTGATCGCTACTCGTGAAATGCACCACTGCTGTCGCATTAGCGCCAACGATTGGAGCGATATCCTTCGTGATTCTCGCGTAAATTGTGATCGTTGAGTTAGGGTCAGGTGCATTATTTGATGACCACGCACCGCAGCGGTAAGGTGGAACTGTGGGAATAGGTGATATTTGTGACTGAAATCCTTTATCGATGGTTACTTGTTTTTGTGAATTGGTCTGCCCGCTAACAGATGGTGTACAGGCTGCCAGTGAGAGCAGAAAGCTGAGAGCAAGGACAGTTAAGAATATAGAGCGAAAAGTATGCATGTTTCCTGTTTCCATAATGTGAGCATTGCTCATTTCAAAAAAACAAACCACGTGAGTAAATGCGTGCTCGCCCGTGACCTCGTGGAATAACGTTTTAAATATAGTAACACTGACAAATTATACCATACAAGTTCCACACCTTTGGTAGGAGATCTGCTGACAGGTTCCAAGTAAACAGCTATCCATATATGCATGGATCGCTCGTTATAGCGGAAACACATCTTTTGTTGAAAGAATAGCTTGCTCTTTTTTTGCAACTATGGTAAACTATGTCTGGTTGGAAAGCTCCCTGATGCGTCATTCTTAAGCACGTCCATATCCTACACGAGGTTAGTTTTTTCTGTGAATTATCACTCCGATGAGCAACTGGAGTTGCTGAATCTGTTGTTTCAAGAGGAATCTTCTCAGCAACCTGCCAGGGGAAATGAACAGCGCAACCGTCAACCATCTCACGCATCGGGGCAAAAGTCACAGGACGCGAGACGAAATGACGCATCATCTGGGATCGAAGTGCGTTCTGACACAGGACGCGAGCAGCGTAAGGGAACACCTGAAGTTATCTTCGGCGAAACAAAAGAAGTAGCCCAGATTATTGCCATGGCGCAAGAACTGCTGAAAGAATCCGGCAGAGCGATCGTCAGCAGAGTACGGCCTGAAGCAATAGCCCCCCTTCAGGTGGCGTTTCAAGAATACACTGTTTGTGTTCATGAGTCGGCCAGGTCAATGGTCATCTACAAACCCGACTTCGTGCAACCTCTTAGTGGCGGGCATGTAGGAGTTATCAGTGCTGGTACGTCCGATATTCCGGTAGCTGAGGAAGCGGCACTTATTGCCAGTGAAATGGGTTGCCGCGTGACCCGTATCTATGACGTAGGGGTAGCTGGTTTACATCGGCTGGTTGAACCATTGCGTAACCTGCTTTCCAATAATGTAGATGCGATTGTCGTAGCTGCCGGTATGGATGGAGCGTTGCCGTCCGTAGTGACAGGGATCGTTCCTGTTCCTGTAATTGGTTTACCGACGTCGATTGGCTATGGATTCGGTGGCAAAGGAATTGCCGCATTGCTTTCGATGTTGCAAACGTGTGCGCCAGGTCTCTCTGTGGTTAACATCGATAATGGTGTTGGCGCAGGTATTACAGCGGCGCTAATTGCCAATCGTGTGGCGCAGGCACGTGAGCATTAGTCGCGGTAGGGAAGCAGCGAAATGTTCTCCCTGTGTTCGAGAGATGTCTCACCGCGTATTGAGTTGGGCAATGTGGAAGTAAGCGCATAAGAGAGGCGGGACTTTCTATGGCAAACAACAAGCGTGGACCAGAACCGGGATCGCTAAAGGCAAAACATGGCGGCCAGGCCGTGCGCGAAAAGTATGGCCCTGAATTTTACTCCAAGATTGGGAAGAAAGGTGGCGAAACCGTCAAAGAGAAACGGGGACCACGATTCTATGCCGAGATTGGGAAGAAGGGCGGCGAATCTACTAAACGTCATCAAGGTTCAGAATTTTATTCCAAGATTGGCAAAAAAGGCGGCGAACGCGGACGTGTTGCTTCCGAAGGGGAGTAACGATAGGTAAGGGGCGCAGATCAATCGGGTCCCTACGCCCTTCCACATCCGCGTATGGGGCGGGGGCAAGCCCCGCCCCTACATTTCCGTCTCGACTATTTGCTGTCCCCTCTGCGGTTCCTGGCGTTGTCCCATACTACGAATGCCTCGAAGATCGTCCAGACTGCGCTGTTGACGACCTGGTAAGCCGGACGAACGTAGAGAAGCACCCTGCGCCGGGTGATTAGCCTGCGATGAGTAGCTCAAAGGCCGCTTTTGCCCATCATGGATTTCCGCTCGTGAAGGCGGTGATATGGGTGGTGTTGAGCCTCCTGGCGTTGAACGCGGTTGATTGAGATGGATAGCCGGTATACGCGATACGCTGCGTTCCTCCATGCTAGCAGCAATCAGAGTCACCCGGATAGTATCCTTCAGCATTGGGTCGATGACCGCCCCGAACGTAATATCCGCCGTATCATCAATCGCCTGCCCGATTCTTTCCGCTACCTCGTTTACCTCGAAGAGTGTCATATCTTCGCCGCCGCTAATATTGAAAAGGACGCGTTTTGCTCCTCGAATGGTGACATTCAGGAACCCGCCCGCGACAGCTTCATCTGCTGCACGTTGCGCGCGGTTGCGACCTTGTCCTTGTCCGATGCTCATCAATGCTGTACCCGCTTCATGCAACACACTACGTACATCCGCGAAGTCCACATTAATCATGCCTGGCACATTGATGACCTCGGCGATACCCTGGACCCCCTGGCGTAGCACTTCATCGGCAAGCTTGAATGCATCACCTAAGCTATGTTCCCGTCCTGTAGTCGCGAGTAAGCGATCATTCGGAACGGTAATCAGGGCATCAATCTCTGCAATGAGTTCCGCCAGCCCCTCCTCCGCAATCTTTCGTCGTCGCGACCCCTCAAAGGTGAAAGGGAGTGTGACAATACCAATCGTCAATGCCCCTATCTTCTTAGCGATTGAGGCGACGACGGGAGCCGCTCCGGTACCAGTGCCCCCGCCCATTCCAGCAGCGATGAACACCAGGTCTGCCTCTGCCAACGCTGCGCGGATCTCAGCTGCACTCTCGGTGGCTGCACGCTTACCTATCCCCGAGTTGCCACCTGCCCCCACCCCTTTCGTATAATGTTGACCCAGGCAGATACGTCCCTGTGCTTCGGAAAGCGAAAGTACCTGCGCATCAGTGTTCATGGCGATAAAACGCACCCCACGCACACGCGTGCTGATCATGCGATTAACGGCATTCATACCGCCACCGCCAACACCCACTACGGCAATATCGACATGGTGTATTCCTTGCTCTAGCGCATCCGAAGGTGATTGGGTAGGAAGGACATCCTCTTCCGTGTCGCGTTGGTTCCAGCCAGGTCGTACTTGCTCATCCTGTCGCTTCGCGCCTTCCAACTCTACCTCATGGCGCAGTACAGCCCACTGATCCTCTTGCTCATCGTACACGTCTGGCCTGGATTCAGGCTTTCCTGCCCATTGCTTTGGGGCCTTGTCATGTTTGAATGCATTATCGTGCGGCATCGATTGTATGCACCCCCAATTTCTCTTGTTCCTCTCAACAGTAAAATAGTTTTTGGTGACTTGAAATCTACTGGTAATGAGCAGGTGTGTACAGCTTCAACAGGCCTTCTAACCGCATTGTAACAAGCATGTCAAGTACATCGTAAACCTTCCCGCCTGGTTCAATGGAGAAAAGAAGACCGAGCAGCTTTGATAAATGCTCGGTCTTCCCTGGAATTGAAAGAGGTTCACTCTTTTTTCAAAGAGATGCCGCCGCTTGATTTAGCAGCCTTTTTCTCTTTCTGCATCTCTTTCTTCTGTTTATTTGACTTGGGTGCGGCCTTTTGCACTTTTTTCTGCTCTTTATTCGCCACGAAACTTACCTCCTGAATCCGTTAATGAGTGCATACAAAGCGATGAGTATCGGAGAAATCCCTTCTCTTCTTCCTGCCTGAGAGGCTATTTCTCTCTGCACCCCCTTTCCAATGAGGTCCTCTCAATATGCGCTAGAACCGACTTTAGCAGGCCTATACTGGATACCACTATTGTACCAAATTTTTAAGCGAAGAGATAGTCGCAATTACGAGTTAGTACAATTGCTGTTCCTCGGCGGTAGCCAGCGCGTGGGTAATCATACGGATCACGCAGCCAATATCCATTGGCTTGCGCAGCTGGTGGATGCCACGGTGTTGTAGCTCTGCAACCGGTAATGTAGCGCTCATCATGATAGCTGGTACTCCGCTGGTCTCTTTTTTCTCCTGGAGAAGATCATACAGTTCTATGCCATTTAAACCTGGTAATTGATAACCCAGAAGCATCAGGC
>CATPCK010001001.1 GCA_955652655.1 uncultured Ktedonobacteraceae bacterium
GAATGATGTACTCTATCAGCTTGAAATGCTCAGCTTCCTATTCACCGCCCTGCTCAACTGGTGGCCTCTCATTGGCCCATCGCGCGAATTGCGCCGTTTAAGTTACCCCCAACAGATGCTCTACGCCTTCCTTGACGGGCAGCCAGTGGACATCTACGCCTTTTTGCTGGTATTTACGGGGACTGTGTTTTACAGGCAGTATGTTCTTCCCCTATGGTTCACGCAGGCTGGTTTATCAGCGGTGGCGGACCAGACGATAGCCGGTTCCTTCCTGCTGATACCGGGGCTGGTTGATCTCGTCGTGATGTCCCCGCTCTTCTACCGCTGGCTTGGGCAGATTGAGCAACAGGCGAAACTGGCCGACCAGAAACGGCAGGAGGAGGAAGAGACTGAAGCCGCCAGGAGGGAGGCAGAAGAGGTGGAGGAGGTAGAGCCGGCATAGGGTGACCGCAAGCCCGAACAGGATGACCGCAAGAGTCACCCCTACTATATACGGTACGGATAGTTGAACTGTATGTGGGCGATGCATTGATACTAGTACAGTTGCGCTGAGAGCCATTTATTATGTTTCCCAGGTAGATTGTATTTGTAGTGCCTTGCGCAGGCGTTGCTCATAAATTGCGCGGGGGATCTCGGTTACTCCTAACGATTGCAGGTGTGGGGTGAGAAATTGCGTATCGTGTAATAGATAGCCCCTGGCCTTCAGATGCTCCACAAGGGCGACGAGGCAGACTTTTGAAGCATCGGTGGCGTGGGAATACATGCTCTCGCCCATAAAGGCGGCTCGCAGTGAGATGCCGTACAATCCGCCGACGAGGATACCATCTTTCCATGCTTCTACGCTGTGGGCCAGTCCCGCGTAGTGCAGCTGCGTATATGTTGCGATGAAGGATTCGTTGATCCAGGTCGGCTCTCTTGTGCCGCAGAGGCGCATCACAGTCTCAAATGCTGTATCCATACGTATTTCGTAGATGCCCTTGCGTATGGTGGCGCGCAGTGAACGCGAGATGTGCAGGTTGTCGTGTTCCAGGACGGCACGAGGGTCCGGCGCGTACCAGTGTATGGTGCCGTCATGGTCGGCCATGGGAAAGATGCCTTGTGCGTAGGCGTTGATGACCATGAGCGGATCAAGGTGCTGGAGCCTTTTTCTGGGCATTGGTTAAGGTGTCCTTACGGCAAAAAATATGGTCTTTTTCTTGCGCGGCGCTGGCGAAGCTCCCTGCGGCTGATTGGTGTCATCTGGTGGATGATGCATATACTGACCCTCCTTCGATGCCCACAATCTGCTCAAAGAATATCATCTCATCTAAGCCCTCATACCCAGGCTTAGTAAGACACACCCAACATGCTCTAGTATACACATCTTTTATTATTCCATGCCAGAGGCGTTGTGGATTGGTCGGGCGATATGAGGGGCGCAAACGATACGCAATAACTACTCCTGCGAGGAGCGAGGTATTAGTTTATCCAGGCTGTCGCGCATTGCGGACGTCAGTTACAAGACGGTCCAGGCGATGTTCAGGCATCCTGAGCAGGGGTTTAACACGAAGACGCTGGAGCGCATCGCCCGTGCCTTGCATGTTGACATGGGCGATCTGTTTGAGAATGTCCCTGATGAATAGTGTACTTCTTATAGCTATGTAAAAATAATGCTACCAAATAGACGGAAGGAGGTTTCAGATGAGCAGGGTTAAGACCCCTTTTGCGCTGGTTGCAGACCTTGACGAGGTATGGTATACTGCGTTTTGTTAGTAGTGGTTTGCGCTTGTTCCGGTGATTTTTGTGGTTGGGTTGAATGGCGTGAACGCGCTTCACAGGCCGATGTGGCGGAATGGTATACGCGCTTGTCTCAAAAACAAGTCCCGCAAGGGTTGAGGGTTCGAATCTCTCCATCGGCATAACTTCGGCACCTCATCAAAAAGTGATGCGTCAAGTCCCTTCAGAACAGGCTTGACACATTTATCACCGTTTGTCTTCTCTTCATCTTGTAGCAACGTGCGTCTTGTAAAGTCCCAGCCAGGGCTCAGAGATTTCTTCTTTTACGCCGAAACAGAACATTGCTCTTCCTGATCGATTGAAAGGGTAAAATTTGGCATCACTACGCTAATATATATCGCCGCGCTGCTCTTTGGCCAGTGCCTTTTAACCTTCCACGTTCTACCAACTTTTCCAAATCTCTATGAGCCGTTCTATCAGTAACACCGGTCAATTGCCTATATATCCCATTCGTGATAAACCCATGTTCCTGAACATAATTCAACGCTTTTATCAATCTATTTTCTATTTGCTCAGCATGACGATTCTGCACTACTATCTCAGGATGGGAATCTTCACTTTCTTCCCATAGAGTTCCTCCCTTATACTGCAATCGCAACTGTGGAGTACGTAAAGCCGGGGCTTTATAGAATGTCACGATAAACTCACTCATTTCGCGAAACTGTGGAGCAGGGAGCTCCATCCGCTTCGTTTCATCTAACATAAATCTGACACCACTGCCGATTTGCTCCATATAACCAGGAATATTGCTTAATAAACCCGCAAGTACAGGATTGCGCAGCTTCGACTGCACCTCACCATGCTCCATTTGCTCAACAGTTATCCCAGGCAGTAATAAACCAGGACTATGCACCTCTACCCGATCAGGATAATAAAAAACACGAACCCTCTCGCCACGCCTACTATAATCCCGATGTACTACCGCATTAATGACAGCCTCACGTAACACCTCAATGGAATACTCAGGTATATCAATCCGCTTCCATCCTTCAATTCGGGCTCCCACAGCAATATACCGATCAAGAAATGCCTCAGTGTCATCTATTAAATCCTGAAGCGCCCCTGTAACAATTTTACGATCAGCATACCGACTGGCCCCAACTGTTTCTCGAAACAAAACACAAACAACCTCACTTTGAGGGATATGGTCCTGAGGACTCTGCCCGAAAAAGAGCATACCTGCATTCGTAGGCACTATTGTTCCAGGACGCACCTCTACAGCGCACCGCATACCAATCAATACCCGCTCTATATTCTTGAAACGACCGGACTGCCGACTAGAGGCCGAGCGCCGTGTTATGAAAGCTTGAACCTTTTCCAAATCCATATCTTCCATTGTCGCATTATATGCAGGTTCAAACTCCCAATCACGTAAACCTCGATCATAGATCATTTCTGACAATTCCGCCATACTTAATGCCCTCGTTTGAGTTCCCTGCCTTATCCAAAAAAATTCCACCGGCCTGATAAACTGGACCATCTGTTGATGGTATGGTAACAACAAGCAGCTTTTTGCCGGCCAATACGTAGACTTCAGGCTCAGGAGGGTCTAGCGCAAGTTCAGGC
>CATPCK010001002.1 GCA_955652655.1 uncultured Ktedonobacteraceae bacterium
ACATTCACGTGGCTCTGGTTGTGGCGTATGTGGTAGTTGCTTTTGAGCTGGTGATTATCGCGGCGATTCGGCACAGGTTTTTTGGGACGAAATGGGCGCTCTCTATTTTGCAGGTGGTTGGTGGAGGGATTCTGGTTTTCGCGGCGGGTTTCATTTTTGGGAGCGCTTGAAGATGGGGTAGGGCTCTGGCTCTCTTTTTGATAGTGGCTTCGCGGCAAGCCGCTCAGCAAAAATAGTTATGTTGAATTGGCCGTCCATAGCTGAGCTATGGACGGCCAATTCAACATGATTGATGCTTTTGGCAATAGTGGCGCAGCCACGGATTGCCAGTTCGTCAGAAACAAAACATTCGTTGTTTAACGGCCACCGCCTTGTTGGTAGCGGCGGGAGATTTCGTCCCAGTTTACGACATTCCACCAGGCATTGAGGTAATCGGGGCGGCGATTCTGGTACTTGAGGTAGTAGGCATGCTCCCAGACGTCGTTGCCCATAACGGGATAGTTGCCGTCCATGAAAGGGCTGTCCTGGTTGGCTGTGGATGTGACTGAAAGTTTGCCACTCCTGTCGAGGACGAGCCATGCCCAGCCGGAACCAAAGCGTTTGACACCCGCATCGTTAAAGGCAGTCTTGAAGGCGTCGAACGAGCCGAATGCACTCTGGATGGCACTGGCGATGGCGCCGGTCGGCTCTCCGCCTCCGTTGGGCTTCATGATCTGCCAGAACATGGTATGGTTGATGTGGCCGCCTCCGTTGTTGCGGACGGCGGTGCGAATGCTCTCGGGCACTTCATTGATACGACGCATCAGGTCTTCAAGCGACAGAGAAGCAAATTGAGCCTGGTCTTTTAGCGCGTTATTGAGGTTGGTGACGTAGGTCTGGTGATGTTTGTCATGGTGCAGTTGCATGGTCTGCGTGTCGATGTAGGGCTCCAACGCGTTGTAGTCATACGGTAGAGGTGGTAGTTCGTATGCCATGAAATATCTCCTTTACTAGAAGTTGACAGTAGAGGTTTTTCCTCTACACATGGGTAAATGTACTGCTGAGGCTTAACGAGCCTTGTGGTTTGCTAAGTCTGTTATTCATTCTATCCGATAGATTGGGTTGCTGCAAGTTCCAAAAGGACAGTATTTAAAAAGGTATGTTGAACCATGGGGGAAATTACTTTAAGATGTTCACAAAATGGATCGTCTACAGGAGCTAGTTTTATGGAGTTACAAGACCCAAGGCCAGGCAAATGGCTGCTTTTTCGCATCTGGGCAAGCGTCGGGCTACAATCCTTTGGAGGTGGGGCATCGACGACGTTCTTGATACAACGCGCGTTTATTGAGAAGCATAGATGGCTGTCAATGGAAGAGTTTATGTACTTTTGGAATCTATGTGTTCTTACTCCTGGCATCAATCTAGTGGCGCTAACAGTTTTGATAGGAAAGAAACTGGGAGGGGTCTGGGGCATCGTTGTCTCACTGGCTGGATTGCTCTTGCCAAGCGCAGCGATTACGTGTCTGTTAGCAGCTACGTTTGTACAAATAGAAAATGTTGCGGCAGTCCAGGCAGTTTTACGAGGCGTGATACCGGCGACAGGGGGAATTATGCTGCTTGTCGGACTTAATTTTGCGCTACCTCTCATCCGCAGAAGCTATAAAGAAGGGGTGCTCTATTTGCTGGCGAGTGGGGTTGTGATGATTGCCTGTGCGCTTGCCGTTATTCTCTTGAAGCTCTCGGTGATTATTGTTATTCTTGGCGCTGTTCTGCTGGGCGCGCTCTTCTTTTCACCAAGACGGGGTTCTACTCTTCCTGAAGAAGAGCAGGGGGAACAGCAATGATCAATCCTTTTATCTACTTTCTCCTGTTCCTGAAAGCCTCGCTCTTCTCAACGGGCGGATTTAGCAATTTACCCAGCCTGCACCAGGACCTGTTAGCCAACGGTTGGGCCAAAGAATCCTACTTTGGACAATCTATTGCCATTGGTCAGATCAGCCCTGGCCCTAATGGATTATGGGTAATCTGCCTGGGCTATCTCACATACGGTTATGCTGGCGCGGCCCTGGCTTTGATTGCTATCACTCTCCCAGCGCTGCTGGTGCTTGTCATCTCGGCCGGTTACACACGCATCGAACAAAGAACGTGGGTGCAAGGGGCAATGCATGGTGTGTCACTCGCTGTTGTAGGGCTACTCCTCTCTGTGGTCTGGACTATACTGCGCCAACCTGGAGTAGACTGGAAAGGGCTGCTGATAGCTGTAGGGGCCTTCGGACTTGCTTTGAGTCGTAAGGTCAACATTTTGATTATTTTAGGCCTGGCGGGGCTCGCGGGTTATTTGTTGTATAGATGAGGAGGGGGAGGCCAAGCAAATTCCACATCAAGGCGACCACAAGTGAGCGCCCCAACCATGGACGAACGGGCCTGAGAACGGGCTTCGGAGCAGAGTCGGGGCGCTCACTTGTGGTCGCCCTTTCTTGGCCGCACCCCTCATTTTCACCAGACCTGTCATTCGCCAACAAAGTCGTGTAAAACTGCTCCCGCCCTTACAGAATACGGATTTTAGAGCGACTGACAGAAGGACTGAGCCAGGTGATATACTGGGGGCATGAAAGCGTACTCACAAGATTTGAGAGAAAAAGTACTGCGCGCGGTTGACCGGGGCAAATCGCGGAACCGTCGCAGTGAGTCACGAGGTGACACATGGGAAACCTGGCCAAATGAGACTTGACCCTGGTGTGCAATATCTCCTGAAATAAAGCGGCTGTGCTGTTGATCTATACAACTGCGTCGGCTTCTGTTAAACTAACTGAGCAGTCATGAAGCTTGCAAGTGTGAGGGTGAAAGTACCTTCACAAAAGAAGGGTTGTTATGCAGAGCACTGGAAAGGTGGAAAACGTTCGAGGAAGCCGTGTGCGCAACGATCGTATTTTCCCAGAAACACGATGGGTCTCGGCGATCATCGTCCCATTTTTACTGGCCGCTTTCGTGATCCTCTACCTGTTCCCCGATCACACGCAGGAGCTATTCGCCTGGGGCATCCAGCCGCGCATGAGTGCCATGATGCTGGCTGCAGCCTATTTTGGCGGAGCCTATTTCTTTGTGCGTGCCGCTACCAATGCGCGCTGGCATTGGGTCAAGGTTGGATTTCTTCCCGTCACCACCTTTGCCACCTTGATGGGGATCGCCACCATCCTGCACTGGGATCGCTTCAATCATGGGTATCCCTCGTTCTTTGCCTGGGTAGGGCTGTACTTCACGACTCCCTTCATTGTGTTCCTGCTCTGGCTGCGCAATCGATCCACGGATCCTGGTCCTACCGATACCTCCACCGATCGCCGTGTGCCAAACCTTGTGCGTCTGGTGATTGGCATAGTGGGTGGCTTGACAGTGCTCACCAGCATTGTACTCTTCCTGCAGCCTGGCTTCATGATCAGCACCTGGCCCTGGCAGTTGACGCCGCTCACGGCGCGTGTCATGGGAGCTTTATTTGCCCTGACAGGAGTTGGTGAACTCGCCATCGCGCTCGATGTTCGCTGGAGTGCGGTACGCATCGCCCTCCAGAGCCAGATGATCGGGGTTGCCCTCATCGCTATAGCAATAATCTTCTCGTGGAGTAACTTCCATCAAGCGAATCCTTTGACGTGGATTTTCATCGCGAGCATCCTCTTCCTATTGGTTGCAAGCCCCCTCCTCTATCTTTGGATGGAGACGGGGGATAAAGTAATAGATGGAGCAGCGTAATCGCAGGGCTGCAGGAGTGTGTCATGAAAGTGTTACCAGCGACACTTGGCGCTAGCGATGAACACTACCGTCGTTTAAGCATCAGCAGGGATCGCATTGAACTCTGGGAAGATGGGATGAGGACTGACGGTGGCAAAGGTACGTACGAGTGGTGGTATTTTGACGCCTATCTCAACGATGGCTCCAAGCTGGCGATTACCTTTCGCACCAAGCCCATCATTGATGTCGGGAAGGCGCTTGATCCCTGGATCGACTTCGATCTCGAACGAGCCGACGGGACGAGCGTTGTCAAGCACCTGCACATCGAGCCGGAGCACTTCTCCGCCTCCAAAGAGACCTGCGATGTGGCGATGCGCTCGAACACCTTCAAAGGCGACTTGCACACGTACTCCATTCACGTCGATGCTGAGGGAATGGTGGTGGATGTCTCCCTCACCGGCATCACACCGGCCTGGCGGCCTGAAACTGGCTACCTCTTCTTTGGCGAGCGCGAAGAGTACTACTTTGCCTGGCTGCCTTCTGTGCCACAGGGGGACGCGCAAGTCACCATTGCAGTCGATGGCAGAAATCCACAACACTACACCGGCATCGGCTATCACGATCATAACTGGGGAAATATCTCGATGCTCAAGCTCATGCACGACTGGTATTGGGCGCGAGGCAAGGTTGGGAATTACGCGTTGATCGCATCATATATCATAGCCGAGCAGCGCTATGGGAGCAAGACCTTCCCCGTCTTCATGCTTGCGAAGGATGGGAGAGTGATCGCCGACGACGGAACGAAGGTTCGTTTCAGCATGCGAGATGTTGCCATTGAACCTGACACCGGCAAGCCGGTTGCCAACCAGGTGATCTACGACTACACCGACGGGGCTGAACGCTATGTGCTCACATTCACACGCGAGAGGGATACCCTGCACTATAAGTTTATCGAAGAGCTGCACGGGATCAAGGCTCTGCTGGCGCGACTACTACGCGTCGATGGCGCGTATCTGCGCTTTACGGGTGACCTGAAGTTTGAGCATTACCAAACAGATACGCTTGTTGAGACACAGCGCGACGAGTCCTTATGGGAACTCATGTACTTCGGGCACGTCCCGCGCGAGTAACTCACGCGCTGTGTCTCAACAAATGAGATGGGAGGTCTGCTCACATGTCATCCAAAAACACACGCTTAAGACGCAAGATCTCATAGTGGATCTGTGGGCGATCCTGCACAACAGTGTCAAGTCTCATTTGGCCAGGTTTCCACATGGCTCAACCTTTCTGCCAGCCGCTCTAGCGTGCGTCGAGGGGCACGAAATGTTCGTCTGTCAGGCCAATATAGTCGGCTTCGGGGCGTATCAAGCGATTGTTGCCGACCTGTTCCAGGATGTGGGCGGTCCAGCCGACGGCGCGGCTGACGGCGAAGGTCGGCGTAAAGAGGTCTCCTGGCAGCCCGACGGAGGAGAGCAGGACGGCGGAATAGAATTCGACGTTGGTATTGAGGCGGCGCCCTGGTTTCTGTTCCTCTAACAGGGCTAACGCCAATTCCTCGACGCGACGAGCGAGTACGAATTCCTGGGGGTCGGCCAGGCGGGCTAAGGCGCGCAACTCTTCAGCACGCGGATCTTCGGTCTTATAGACGCGATGGCCAAAGCCCATTAAGCGCTGCCCCATTGATAGGGCGTTGCGCAGCCAGTTCTCGGCATTTTCCGTTGTGCCAATCTCCAGTAACATGTCGAGCACCTTTGAGGGTGCGCCGCCATGGAGCGGGCCTTTGAGTGCGCCAACGGCGGCGACGGTCGCTGAGACGATGTCGGATTCGGTGCTGGCCACGACACGGGCGGTGAAGGTGGAAGCGTTCATGCCGTGGTCTGCCAGGAGAACCAGGTAGGCATCCAGGGCTTTGACGTGTTGTTGTTCAGGCTGTTTGCCGCTTAACAGGTAAAGGTAGTTGGCGGCATGACCTAATTCTGACCGGGATTCCAGAGGTTCCTGGCCGTTGCGCAGTCGATGAAATGCTGCCAGGAAGACCGGGAAGTGTGCGGTTAAGGCGATGGCCTGTTCAATGGTTGGTTTCCCTTTTATGGTAGAGGCACCCCAGGCGGAGGCGGCTGTACGTAAGACATCCATCGGTTCCGCGGTTGTTGGGAGGTCGCTTATGACTTTTAGCACTCCAGTGGGAAGCGTTCGTTCGGCCGCGAGTTTTGCTTTGAGGTCTGCGAGTTCGGCTTTGCTGGGGAGGTGGCCAAACCAGAGCAGGTGGGCTACTTCTTCGAAGGAGGTGGTTGTGGCGAGGTCGTGGATGTTGTAGCCACGATAGATTAATCGTCCGGCGGTTCCTTCGACTTTGCTTAGCGCGGTGGTAGCTGCTACTATTCCTTCGAGGCCGCCTTTTGAGGGTTTACTGGCGCCATTGCCAATAGTATTTGGACTTGTTGTTTGAGGATTCTCGTTTGTACCTGGTATCGACGTTGACATTGTTTTTGCTCCTTTGCTTGTTGCATATACCAGCGCTTAAAACATCTCTGTTATAGGTTGTAGCATGAATTTAGATGAAAGTCAATGTTTGTCGATTATACTTGATTATGCTTTGGATAAGTTGACTTGAATTGTTTATTGGGGGAAAGAGCGATAGAAGATTGACAAAGCGAGGCTGGCCCTCTATTATTGGAGAAAGACGGATATTCAGGTGATATAACATAATTTGGGCGGAAGGCAGGCCGGAAGGAGAGCCAAAGGATGATAGAGCTGAATGGAGAGAACTATCTGACAGGTAACGAAGCCTGTCACCTGCTTGGCGTGAAGCCTTCAACACTTTACACGTATGTAAGCCGAGGGGTGCTGAGAAGCTATAAACGGGGCATCAAGCGACAAAGCCTGTACAAAGAGGCGGAGCTTGAGGCGCTGTTGCTGCTGCGCCCAAGTACGGCGCCTTCGCCTTCCGCAGACACAGGAGAGGCGAGGGCGGAGCAGGCGGATGATAAACATAACATTCCTCACGCCAGGGATTGGGTTCCGGATGTGTGAATTGTGTGGGAAGGATGAAGGGGGCTGGTCGCTGGGCATCTCAGGCTGCGAATGTGCCGAGTGTCCAGCGAGCGGTGGCTTCATCAGGAGCCAGGACGATCTGTTTGGCCAGCAGGTTCAGGACCTCCAACTGTCTAATTTTTTCTACTCTTTCTTGAGCCAGATCTACTAGTTCAGGAAAACGAGCTTCGACGATACCAATGATCATTTCTTGTGATGCTTCAACTTTCGCCTCAGCTTTGCCTCGTTGTATTTCGGGGTCTTCGTCCCATAATTTGTCGTACATACGCAACTCCTTCTTTCTGTGGGTTGCTAATACCTGTCCACCATAGCTTGTAATCCGCCCTTCTACCTTCGTTTCCACAAGCATAACATATAAGCGCAAAGCAGGCCCGAGCAGGGCGGCGCAAGCGTCCCCTGCTTTCAGGGGTACATATTTTAATAGAGAAGGGATAGATCGTAACCGTAGGGGCGGGAGTGGTGCGGAGTGGAGTGGGGACGCTTGCGTCGCCCTGGCAGGAGGGGAAGGCGCTCACGGGACCAGGACGAGGGCGAGGGCGACGCAAGCGTCCCCTCCCCACACAACCCTTCCCCCGCCCCTACGGGTACGAAGGCGCTTCCCAGGTCGTTCCTCAAAAATCGGCTTTTGCTGGTTCATTTTCCTCATGCTAGCGGCCTGGCGTTTCTGACGTTTATGTTGATGGTGGCGGCGAGGGCAAGGAGGATCATGACTACTGAGTCGATGATGATGGTGGGGACGATGCCGATGTATTGGATAAGTAGGCCTGTGAGCGCCAGGCCGAGGGGTTGGCCACCGAAGGCGATGAGGCGGAAGACGCTGTTGACGCGGCCCTGGAGTTCATCGGGGATCAATGCGCTGCGGTAGCTGAACTGGACGACGTTGTAGATTGGGCCGGAGATAAAAAAGGCCGCGGTGAGTATGCCCAGCACAATGGGGTCGGGGGCGATGATATAGAATGGCATGACGAGGGCAAAGGCCCAGGAGGTGCCGATGATGGACTGGCCAAAGCTGAAGCGTTTTTGAATTGGTGTGGCGATGAGGGCGCCAAGGATAGCACCAATGCCGCCGGTGGCAAAGATGACGCCAATGGTGAACGAGGAGGCGTGCATATGCTGGGCAAGCACGATCACGATGAGGGCGAAGCCTGCGCTGATGAGGTTGTTGCCGCCAGTGAGCAGGGCCATGAAGCGAATGAGGGGCTGATGCCAGAGCCAGCTGAGCCCTTCGCCGATTTCGACCCATAGCTTGCGCCGGGCTACGACGCGCTGCTCCTGGAAATTGGTCTTGATGAAGAAGAGCGAGATAACTGAGGCGGTGTATGAAATGGCATCGGCGAGGAAAGGGAGGACGCTGCCCAATGCATAGAGCGCACCGCCAAGTGGTGGGCCAATAAGGGCGTTGATGCCGTCGGTGGCCATGTTTTGCGCGGTGGCGGCGGGCAATTGCTCTTTGGCGACGACACGAGGCAAGCAGGCGGCTTCAGCAATGTTGAAGAAGACGTAGAGGGTGCCTTCGATGGCGGAGACAATGAAGAGCTGCAGGACGGTCAATTGGCCAATGGCAAGGGCAAAGGGTATGCTGGCCATGCTGAGCGCGCGGCCTGCGTCACAGAAGATCATGACACGTTTGCGGTCCCAGCGGTCGATCAATGCACCTGCGGGGAGGCTGAAGATGAGGTAGGGGAGGGCGCGCAGCGCGCCAGCAAATCCGGCCTGGGCGGGGGAACGAGTAAGGGCGAGGATGAGGAGGGGGAAGGCGAGTTGTGAGGCTTGTGTGCCTATGGAGGAGATGACCTGTCCGCTCCATAGGAGCATGTAGTCGCGGTTGCGCCAGAGGGTTTTGGGTTGGGTTTGTTCCACGTGTTTTACGGTATCATTTGTTGATGGCATGGATTGTTGCCTTTCATTGCGGTTGTGTTAATATCTTTTATTTGTTTGGTATTTTTTAATTAATTTATGTTGGTGATGTTACCATTTTTGTTGATATTTGTCAATATTTTGGTGATAATTACCATTTTCTTGGCGATTATTTTATAGATCCATCGCTGGTCAGAACAGGATCACACGGCAAAAGTTGCGCAGCGAGGACATTATGGAGCCAGGTCTCGTACTGATCCTGGGACCAGCCGCGCTCGGTGGTCAAGATGTGGTGTAGTTCGGGGCTGGCCAGGATCCAGTAGCGCTCCCCAGCCTCCTCGACAGTGAGTCCTTCTTGTAGTGGACCGACCGCCGCCAGGAGGCGGGCGTATTCGGTCTGTACCACGAGGCGCTGCTCCTGGTGGGTCAGCCGCAAGTCCGCGATCTCAGGATCGCTCGCGGCGGCACTGCGCATGATGGCATGAATAGGACCTGCGCGCTCGAGGATGGTGCGCGTGAGGTGTGCCAACAGCCGGAGCCGAGGCCTTTGCTCTGGCTCCCGCAGAACGAGGTCGAGCCACGTGCGGTTCAGGACCGGGATCGGCTCATAGTCACCTACCAACGAGACGTCGATCAGCCGGGACAAGAGCGCACGCTTGTTGCCAAAGGTGGCGTAGATGGTCACCACAGGCACCCCTGCTTCGACAGCAATAGCGGCGATGGTCGTCGTGACGTACCCTCGCTCCTCAAATAAGCGCCTGGCCGCCTCGACGATCTGGCGCTGGGTCTGCGCCGCCTGTTCAGCACGCCTCGTCGATCGATAGCGACGGCGGGGATTGACTTTCTTCTCCATATTCGTTATACTTCTTCTATATTCAATATTGTGATGCTATGCTTAGTATAGCACAGAAAAGCACCCTGCGTCAGCAGGAGGAGGTAGCCATGAACGAGACAGCTCACGGAAGCGTGCTCGCAGCGGGTGAGGGTCGAGCCATCGTGTATCGGCCCGGTGCCAATCGTCTGACCGTCAAGGTCGGTCCCGAATCGGGGAGCCAGCACTTTGGTATGTTCGAATCCGTTTTGCCCGCTGGGGCAGGGGTCTTCTTGCATCGACACAACACCTACGAGGAGGCCTTCTACGTCCTTGAAGGCGAGATCACCTACCGGCTTGGAGAGCGGGAAGTGACGGCTTCGGCAGGCAGCTGCGTGTTCGTGCCTGCCGGGGTCGTCCATGGATTCAAGAGTGTCGGTTCCGGTCCCGCGCGGCATCTGGCCATCTACGCGCCCATGGAGGTCTCGGCCATGATGGAAGAGTTGGGCCACGCGAGCGTCGAGCAGATCCCCGAAGTGCTAGCCAGGTACGACTCGGTGTTTATCGCCATGTGGTAAGGCTCGCATTGGTGAAAGTCTTCATGCATCCACGTGTTCTGTGCTGGGGGGTTGATTGGCTGATGGTTCATAAGCGGGCTTGTTAAGGGGCTCGGCTAATTTGGCGCGGGATTCGGAGATGCGGACGAGGATGCTGCCGAGGATGACGCAGAGGCCGAAGATGGTTCCCATGGTGAAGAGGGGAAGACGGTAGTTTATGGCGTAGAGGGGGCTGAAGACGT
>CATPCK010001003.1 GCA_955652655.1 uncultured Ktedonobacteraceae bacterium
GTCTAACGCTGTATCATAGTCTGACTTACGCTCGCTGATCAATGCGCGGTTACAGTAGGCCATGACATTCTCTGGATCGTTTGTCAGGACCCAATCGAACGTTTGTAGAGCATCTTCCAGTTCCCCCTGCGCCAGGTAGACTTCGCCGAGGAGACGTTGAGCCTCCAATGCTTCTGGAAAATGCGTGAGGATGTACTGACAGTTGGCCAATGCGTCATCGACGCGTCCGGTACTGATAGCATCTTCAGTCGCCTGCAAATAATCGCGAAGCGTTGTTTGTGTCATAATCCTGATCTCCTCTTCCTGCTCTACACACTCTTGAGCAGCTCACCGAAGTGCTCTGCCTGCTGTGGATCGTCTGGTCCAATGATGGCCAGGCGTCGCCACGTGGGCGCAAAGCAGAACTGTGCCACGCGCTGAATATCCTGCGAGGTGACAGCATCGATATGCGCTACCATCTCATCAATGTCTATGATTTTGTTACGCAGGCACTCCTGGCTGCCAAGCCATGAAGCTACCTGTTGTGTGCCTTCCAATCCGAGCAGAACGCCTCCTCGTACATACGCTTTGACGCGGTCAAGTTCATTTCCTGGAACCGGTTTTTCACAAAGCTGATTGAGTTCTTTTATGATAGCTCGTATGGCTGGTTCGGTCTGTGAAGGGTCGACACCTGCACTGACCACCAGGCTGCCTGTCTCATAATAACTATTAAAATAACTCCCGATATCATAGGCTAATCCCTGCTATTCTCGTATGGATTGAAAGAGCCTGGAACTCATGCCATCACCTAAAATAGCATTGATTAACAATATTGGGAAATAATCGGGAGAAGAATAGGCGGCACCCTGCGTTGCCAGGCAGATATTGGTCTGTTCTGTCTCTTTGCGAATCATTCCTACAGGGAGTATATCTCGCGGTGGGAAGCTCTCTTTCCAGCCCGGGTGTTCGCGCGATTCCCAATCACTAAATATACGCTCACTCTCTTTGATGACCTGCGCATGGTCAATATTTCCTGCGACGCTGATCACTAGCGAACTGGGTCGGTAGTGTTCGTCCATATAGTCCAGCATCTGCTGGCGCTGGATTTGTGCTACGGTCTCTATAAAACCTGCATCGTCACGTCCCAGCGGCAGACCTGGCCACATCACTTCGTCGATTAACAGGTTGGCCCATTCCTGTGGGTCGTCGTGGGTAGCGCTCAACTCTTCAATGATGACGCCACGTTCTTTTTCGATTTCGGTGGGATTGAAAAGAGGATGCTGGATCATATCGGCCAGTACGTTCATGACGAGGGGCAATTGCTCTCCTGGGACGCGTGCTGTATAAGTGGTGATTTCCTTACCGGTGCTCCCATTAAAAACGCCGCCGACGCCCTCGATGGCCTCGGAGATGAGGCGGGCAGTAGGGTAGTGGCGCGAGCCTTTGAAGAGCATATGCTCAATGAAGTGCGATATCCCCGCAATCGGGTCCGCTTCGTAGCGTGAGCCAATGGTGAAGAAGAAACCAATGCTGGCCGATCGCATGCCAGGCATATGGGTGGTAAGTAGGCGCAGGCCGTTTTGTAAGGTTGTTCGCTCGTAATTCATCCAACTACTTGATGTGGCTTTCTCTGCATAAGTTGATATATGTGAAAGAATACCACTTCTCCTCATATTCCCAGGTAAAACATATAGACATTAAGAGATGAACGGAAAGGACGGCTATTTTTTTGCATAAAGCTATGCGGTGTGATAGACGGTTTGTCGTATATCCCACAGTATTATAGACGGTTTTCATCATGTGCCGCAACAGAATGGTAGAAGAATAGGAGGAAAGATAGCCAATTTGGATACTACCGAGACCATTCTTCTCGTTGTACTTATTTGAACCTTGCCTGGCTAGCTGAACCCCTCAGACGTTATACTTTACAGGCCGAGGTCATTGGCTATGTCACCCAGGCCGCCAAGCAACCCTTCATCGCGATGGTGGTGACCTTCGCCGTAGTATCCTTCGTCACGGCCTCCAAGGTTATTTTCGAGTCCATGCATGAGCATTTCGCCGCCAATCACTGCGGCTGCACCACCCAGGGCACCCATTGCATATTTCCCGCCATCGCCTTGCATAAAGCCGCCTAATCCTCCCATCATACCCCCCTGTTGCTGTGCGTTAGCTGGCGTAGGAACGATCCCGGCAAGGCTGGTGTGACAACTGACACAGTTTGCTGTACCCAACGGGGCCATAGCCATACAGACGGGGCAGCGCAAGACCATGGGTTGCTGGCCCATCATAGGTTGCGGCTGATACCCCATACCTGGTTGGCCCTGCGGAGGATACTGTTGTGGATATTGAGGTTGCTGTTCGTACTGGGGCTGGCCATAGGGTTGTGGGTACTGGGACTGCTGAGCGTACGGTTGCTGGCCATATGTTGTCTGGTATGGTTGTTGCGGCGCGGGGTATTGTCCCGGTGGTGGCGTATAGCCGGGTTGTACTGTTGCTGCCGGTATGCCGAGCTGATTGCCACAACTGGCGCAGAAGCGCACACCGGGAGCGTTTTTCTGCCCACAGCTGGTACAGAAGGCACTCACTGGCGCTGCACTTGCTGCTTGCAGGTTCTGTCCACAGTTGTTACAGAAAGCATTGCTGGCTGGTACTTCTGCCTGGCAGGCGGAACAGTGGCGGCTTAAGGGTTGTGCAGGTGTAGCGGTAGCAGCCATAGTTTGTAGTGGTGAGCCACAATGATTGCAGAATGCCGCCCCTGGATTGACCGTTTCATTACAACGTGGACAGGTGTTATTTACTGGCGTGGCTAGGCCATTCGGCGCCGGAACTCCAGTGGGTTGTACAGGCGATCCGCACTGTTGACAAAACTTTTTGCCGGTCACATCATAACCACAAGAAGTACAGGTTGCCATGCGTCTAGACTCTCCTCATATATAAAAAAACTCTATGTACTGCTCTTAATTCCTAAGTTGCAGTTTAGCATAGATTTTCGAATTAGTCGAGTAATGACTTTTAACAAAATGATCCGGCCATACAGTAGGGGCCGGTTTACCGCGCCCACCGCCGATTGATCGGCCCTCTGTAGATGTTCCGCTATCCAGATGAAAAAGTTAGGCACGAAGAGCGACCCATATGCATCACTCAGAAGGTTATGAGGTGTAGTTAAACGCATTCTCGCAAGGCGACGTTGCCGCTGATCCCCCGCAATTTCATGAGTGCCACAACCTCTAACTGGCGTACACGCTCGCGCGATATGCCTAATTCTTTGCCTACTTCGAGCAATGTGCGACTGCGACCATCACCGATGCCGTAGCGAAGCGTAATGACTGAACGTTCGCGTGGTGTGAGCAGGGCGAGTGCGCGATGGAGCTCTTCCCCAAGCAGGTGTTGAGAGGCTGTTTCAGCGGGTGCAGGCGTCGTGCTGTCTTCCAACGTGTCGGCCAGAGAATAGCGAGCCTCGTCATCAACCGGGGCATCTAGAGAAACTGGTTGTTCGATAACGCCGAGTAAATCTATGACTTCGTCAACATCGAGATTGCATGCATCGGCTATCTGCTCTGGCAGAGGATCAAGGCCATTCTCCTGCGAGAGTTGTGCCGCGATCCGGCGTACCTTGCGCAACCGTGTTGCAACGTGCTCCGGCAGGTGAATGAGCCGGGATTGCTCACCCGCTGCGCGGCTGACCGCCTGGCGAATCCACCAGGTCGCATAGGTTCCAAAATGGCAGCCACGCTGGTAATCAAACTTCTCTGCGGCGCGCATCAGGCCCAGATTGCCCTCTTGAATAAGGTCGATCAAGGGCACGCCTGTACTTGTATAGCGACGCGCAATAGCGATAACGAGCCGGAGATTGGATTCAATAAGCTTACGCCGTGCCAGGTCTTCGCCAGACGCGGCGCGCTTCGCCAGATCAATTTCCTCAGCATGGGTAAGCAGTCCCAGGCCACGTATGTCACGCAGGTAGCTCTGAAAAGCATCTTCAGCTCCTGATGCCTGACGTATAGTGGCCCCTTGAGAACGACGGGGACGGCTCGTCCCCTCTTCGATGACATCAATTTCACTACTTTCATCAACATCATCAGAAAGTAATGTGTCGCTTACCTCGTCTGAAGGAGTATCTAGCTCCGTAAGTGGTTCCGTAATACGCGTTGGCATGTCCTTAACGAAAGGTGTGTCCAGATCCATTTCAAACTCTTGAGAAATGGAGGGGGAGAACATTGCCGCAGCCGTAGTACGAGAAGTCAGCACAGTCCTCTGGACATCGCTGACAGGATGAACAATCGCCATAATTCCACGCTCCCTTCGGGAAACTTGCCGACAAAATCAGCTGCCGGACTCCGCCTGGCCTCGTGGTCAGCACTAACTAGCCGACTGGTGCTGTTTGTGTATGTATCCATTCTTTGCTAATTTTTCTATCGTCTCCATTTTAAAAGAATAGCGAAAGGTCTCACATCGGGTAATTACCCTAAATCCAGTCAGGTTCTAACCTTATCTTCATTTGATAATCAATGCTATCCTTTCTTGGATATGACATTGTTTCAGTTTAGGTTATGCCCGTAATAACAGGCTGGATACCATCACCTCAGCTTCCAGCTACATAAAAAAGTTGCCTATATTTATATACGTTTATACGGTAACAAATGGCTACCTTTTCTATAGTGTAAAATTACGACGCCCGCAGTACCATCAAGCGGGTATTTTACGTGGGGTCAGGATTCTCTTCATCGAAAGGATCAGAGACGCCGTGCCCTCTATCATAGAAGAGCTGCGTAGGATCCCCTTTGTGTTCTTCATAATTGGGCCGCTTCTCCCATTCTTTCTGTTTGGCTTCATCCGCTGACATGGAAAGCACTACCCGGTCGTCTTCGACCGCTTTGATGGCGCTGTAGGGAATGTATCGATCCTTGGGGAAAAAAAAGCCTTTGTGTACGAGAAAAGAATCTGGATAGACTTCTGCAATATGTCCCAGGCTCTGGTTGTCTGCTGAGTAGACTTGCATGTGTGAATGTAAGTCGTGTTGGGTCCAGTCTGGCATAGGTTTCTCACTCTCCCGGTTGAGTAGTCGCCTTTATCAAATTCACGTTCACTTCTACAGAGAAGTTTCAGGAGATTATCGGGACACCTCAATCAGTATCCTTATCTAAACAGTATTGGCGGGCTCCTGACTCCCATTGACAGATCGCACTGTGAGCGTGTATAGTTCTACTATTATATACTATAGAAGAGAATACGACAGACTTGGAACGAGCGGAGTAGAGGGAAGCGAACTGCCAGAGAGTGGAGGTCACCGGGTGCGAGCCTCCTTCAGTGACGACCCTTGAACGTGGCTCGCGAGTTGAGTGCTCGAAGTTGCACATCTGTGCAGCAGTAGGACATTCCGGGTACAGCCCGTTAGCGCTGCATGGAGGAGAGTTGAACCCACGATTGGTTGGGCGGTTCAACTTTCGAAACAAGGTGGTACCACGAGCGCTGCCCTCGTCCTTGCGAGATGGCAGTGTTTTTTATACCATAAAGGAGTACTACGATTATGTTGCCCAACCGTTACGACTTCCGCGAGGTGGAGCCACGCCTGGCTCGCTTCTGGGAGTTACACAATGTCTACGGGTATGATCGCGCTGGCTCGGGCCAGCACTTCACGATCGATACACCGCCGCCGACCGTCTCAGGTCAATTGCACATTGGCCACTGCTATTCCTACACACAGGCAGATGTCATCGCACGTTACCGCAGGATGCGCGGTGATCACGTCTACTATCCCATGGGCTTTGACGACAATGGACTGGCAACCGAACGTTTCGTCGAGAAGACCATCAAACACAAGGCAATGGAGATAGGACGTAACGCTTTCATTGACGCCTGCCTTGAGCTAACGCAGCAGACGGAGGATCGCTTCGAGACCCTCTGGCGCAGATTGAGCCTGAGTGTTGACTGGCGCTTTCGCTATTCTTCCATTTCGCATGATGCACGGCGTGTTTCACAGTGGTCTTTTATCCAGTTGCACCGGCAAGGTTTGACGTATACACAGTTTGCGCCGACGCTCTGGTGCCCGGAATGCCAGACCGCGATCGCGCAGGCCGAGGTCAACGACGCGACGCTGCCGGCACGCTTCGTAACGATGGCCTTTCGCTTGCCTGATGGTGATATCCTACCCATTGCTACAACTCGTCCAGAACTGTTACCTGCCTGTGTCGCCATCTTTGTTCACCCTGATGACTCACGCTATAGACACCTGATAGGCAAAACGGCCAGTGTAGATAGCGGCGCTTTCTCCGGGGCGCCTGAACTGGCGGTTCCTATCCTGGCAGATGAACTGGCCGACCCCATAAGGGGCAGTGGAGCCGTTATGTGCTGCACCTTTGGCGATTCAACCGATGTTCGCTGGTGGCATACGCATCGGCTCCCGCTGCGGGCGGCCATCGGGCGAGATGGACACATGACGGATTTAGCGGGTTCCTACGCTGGTTTGAAAGTTCAGCAGGCCCGTAAGCGCATCCTCAACTACCTTGAAGAGACCGGACAGATGATCAGCGAGGAAATAATAGAACACGATGTCGGAAC
>CATPCK010001004.1 GCA_955652655.1 uncultured Ktedonobacteraceae bacterium
CATCTGCTGCAATTAAAGTATAAGCTTATGAAACAGGACCCCTTTGCTTTCTTTCGTGGCACATGTCACCTATTCTATGAAGATTGGCCCGCCAATTCGCCGCTTAATGATGCGCCTCCTGTCTGGATTTGCGGGGATTTACACCTGCAAAACTTTGGCAGCTACAAAGGCGATAACCGGCTCGTGTACTTCGGTATCAATGATTTTGACGAGGCAGTGCTTGCTCCTTGTACATGGGATTTAGCACGCTTGCTCGTCAGTTTGCTACTGGCGGTTCGCAGCGAGAAATTTAGCAAAACACAGGACGTAGACCTCTGTAAATATGTGCTGGATATCTACACCAATACACTATTAAAAGGTCGCATCAACACCATTGACGACGACGACGCAGTTGGTCCGGTCAAAGACTTGCTCACCCAGGTAGAGAGACGCCAGCGTAAAGCGTTCCTCGATAAAATTACGATACTGGCTGCTGGCACACGTAAACTGCTTATCAATGGTACGCACACCTCTCCCGTCAACGATGCAGAAAGAGCCGAGGTTACAGCGTTGATCAACAAATGGGGAGCCAATCACACCAACCCTCAATTCTTCAAAGTCCTGGATGTTGCGCATCGTATAGCAGGAATTGGGAGTTTAGGCGTTGAACGTTATGTTGTCCTGGTCGAGGGAAAAGGTTCGCCCAATCAAAATCATCTCTTAGATCTCAAGACTGAAGATCACTCCTCGTTGGAGCCGTATCTGAAATTGCGCCAGCCCCGGTGGCATAGCCAGGCGGAGCGGGTTGTGACTATCCAGCGTTCGGTACAGGCTATGCCGCCTGCTTTACTTGCCGCCGTGGATCTGGAAAACGCTTTTTATGTTTTGCGAGAACTTCAACCAAGTGAGGATAAAGTGGATCTAGCGCTATTCGCAGGAAAATTTCCCCAGTTGGAACGGTTAGGAAGAACTATCGCGCAGGTGGTTGCATGGGGCCAGTTCCAAAGCGGTGGGCGACAGGGGTCCGCTATCGCCTCAGAACTGATGGATTTTGCCAAATTACCCCATTGGCACAAAACTTTACTGCGTTACGCCCAGGCCTATGCTGAGAAAGTAGTCGAGGATTACAGGGAATTTTGCGCGGCGTTGGAGAATAGTGCCCTCTAACATAAAAATGGGGCTCTACTCTCCGTGATGATGAGCGGGCATTGTGCGGACCAGATGGGCCATATGACTGTCGAAGTCGCCCACCAGGTTCACTGGGAGCCCCTTCTGTGCAAGGTAGGCGCCACTGTAGGTGGCACCGCACATGGCATCCGCATAGTGCGCTTCTTCCTCCAAGCCACGCAACAGAAGTGATCCCTGGGTCACCCCGAATTGCTGCGAGTGCCCCCAGGCAAACACCACGACCTCACTGCCGTCCCGCGCAACATACTGCGAGGCCGCAACACTTCCAGCCCGTGGCGAGCGCAGACGGTAGAGCAGGCCGTTCTGGATGACCGGGCGCACACGCTTATACGTCGCAATGAAGCCACGCGCCTCCTCTAGCTCCTGCGGCGTCCACCGGGAGAGATCACCACCGATGCCCAGCGAGCCAGCCATCGCGACGTGGAAGCGGTAGCGCAACGGCACCGTCCGTTTGGTCACGAAGTTGGGACAATCCGTGACCCAGCACATCATCACCCGCGGCGCGTAAGCGTAGCTGAAGCCCTCTTGAATGCGCAACCGGTCGAGCGCGTCGGTGTTATCGCTTGGCCAGACCTGCTCCACTCGCGACAGGATGCCCAGATCGACCCGCCCGCCCCCACCGGCACAGGATTCAAAGGCCACCTGCGGATGCCGGCGACGCAGCTCATCGAGAATCCAATACAGATTGCGCACATGCTCGAGCCAGATCCGCTCTGGGTTCCGGTTGGCCTCATCCGGCCAGCCCGGCTCGCTGAAAGAGCGGTTCATATCCCATTTGACGAACTCTATATTGTGCTCCGAGAGCAAGCTATCGAGCGTGGCAACCATCCATTCCCGCACGTCATCCCGCGCCAGATTCAGCACCAGCTGGTTGCGCCCCTCGGTACGCGACCGATGACGAAAATGGTACACCCAATCCGGATGCGCACGGTACAGATGACTGTCCGGATTCACCATCTCTGGTTCAACCCACAAGCCAAAACGCATCCCCAACGCATTCACACGCGCAATCAACGGGTTCAAGCCGTGCGGGAACTTCTCAGGGTTGACCGTCCAATCGCCCAGTCCTGCATAGTCATCGTTGCGTGCGCCGAACCAGCCGTCATCAATCACGAACACCTCGACCCCAAGCCAGGCCGCCTTCTCGGCAAGCACTATCTGGTCGTGCTCATTGACAGCGAAAGCCGTCGCCTCCCACGAATTATACAGGACCGGTCGCACCGCATCAGGTGCCTCGGGGAATACATGTTCGCGCTCATAGGCGTGCCAGCCGCGACTGACTCCCCCAAACCCCTTGTTTGAGTACAGCCCGACAAACGCCGGCAGATCCAGCCGTGTGCCCTCATCCAGGCGATAGCGAAAGTCAAAATCGTTCACGCCCCCCGCGCAGTGAACCTCACCATACGGCGTCGTCTCCACCACGAACTTCCACGACCCACTCCATGCCAGTGCCGCGCTCCACACCTCTCCGCTCTCCTCTGTGGCGCTCGCCTCAGGATCCAGTGCCACCCAAGGATTGAACTGATGGCTGGTCGTCCCCCGCCGACTCTCCAGCACGACCTTTCCCGGACCCAACACGACCTCTGCAACCTGCGTCTCCTTCCCCCACCGTCCGTGAAGATACGTTAGCCGATAGCACTCTCGACGTGGCGGTCGCCAGTCTGCCGAGAATGCCTGCTCAATGGTGACAGGGCCACCCCCTCCGGTGTTCTCTAACCGGACCCAGCGCTCAATCACATCATGACCATCATGAATCCGGTAGTAGAGCGTCACTATAAGGGGATACAACCGGTCGCGAAACCGCAGCCAGAGTGTCTGCTCCGCTCCCGACCGCTCGACGCCATGATCTTCGAAGAGCCACTCGATTCCTCGTGTGCCATCGGCGTACTCCACCTTGAGGCTCGGCTCGCTGAAGCGTATCTCTCCCCACGGTGCATACTCCTCACGGGAAATCCCCGTCGGCGACTCGAACGGGACCAGGAACGGTCCTGGGGCGCGAGCCATCTCGCTGGCAGTGGCTCCAGCGATGCGGGGGCCCCAGTAGATATGCTGTAACGAAGTATCGTCCAAACTGCGCCTGAGACAGTACGTCGATGCTTCCATCTGGAGAATCCAACGCCTGCTCGACACATCATACGTGATATCCGCCAATACGTTTCCCTCTTCTATTGCTCTCATCTTGTCTTAACGAAGATGCGGTGATCGCTGAGCGATCACCGCACTGCACCAATTCCATAACACTTGAAGCTGATTCTTTAGCCACCACTGGAAGCTACTTGCACCGCGCCATTCGCCTGCTGGACCGCCTGGCTCGTCGCATCTGGCACCGATAGCTGGCCCAGATACATCTCATTGAAAATGTCGTTGATGTCGGTGGACGCCTCGTTGTAGCCATAGGTGATCGGGAAGGGCACCGTCGGGCCCAGCGCCTCCTTGAGGTACGGGCTCACGTCTATGCCTTTCTGCTGCCAGTGCTGGACGAACGACTGGTCCTCACTCCGGATCGCCGGCCAGACAAAGCCGCCACTGCCCAGAATATGCTCAGACTGCGACGAGGCCAGCCACTTCTCCAGCTCCCACGCCTCCTTCGGGTGCGGGGTATTCACATAGATCGCGTCGGTCAAGCCATTGAACGCACTCATTACACCATTCGGGCCAGCGGGCAGTGTCGCAACTCCCCACGGAATGCTCGTCTGTTGGGCAACTGAGGTGAGTTCCCAGGAACCAGCTGTGACCATTGCTGCGTGCCCCCCCTCAAACAACTGTATGGCCACGCTACTGTTGTTATTGGTCTCCGCCGCCGAGGGCGAGACATGATACTTATTGACTAGATCAACGAGGAACTGCAGTGCCTGCACTGACGATGGCTGATTGAACTGGAAGTTCTGACCGAACGGCTTGTCCAGCAAAGTGCCACCGTTCATGGCGATGAAGTTCCAAAAGCCTTCCTGGGCGTTGTTCTCTGAGACGTACCCATACTGATTGATATTACTCGCATCGAACCCGGCATCACCAGGTTGCTTGCCATTCCGGTCCAGCGTGAGCTTCTGCGCGAGTTGCAGGAACGACCCACCATTCGCCGGATTCCAGGTCAAGTTCGTGGGAGCAGGAAGGCCCGCCTTCTGGAAGATCTGCTTGTTATAGAGGATGGCGATCGTGTCCCAGTCCTTGGGCAGCCCATACACATTGCCGTTAAACGTCCACTGCTTGACCAGTGTTGGGTAGTACTGGGACATAGCGATGCTGTCCTGCTTGATCAGCGGCGACAGATTCATGAGTTGGCTCAACTGCACGAACTGTGGGTAGTAAGCCAGGTGATTCCAGAACACGTCCGGCGCATTGCCCGCCGCAAATTCAGTGCCCAGCTTCTGCCAGTACTGCCCCCACGGCGTCAACTCGATAGTCACATGAATGTTGGGATGCTGCTTCATGAACTTGGCGATCGACTGCTTATAGCCGACCTCTTCATTCGGATCCCAGAGCGCATACGTGAGATTCACGACGCCGTTCCCGCTCGACGAACTTGGTCCGCCACACCCCGCAAAACCCGCCAGCATTATCACGACGAGCAAGCCCATCGAGACCCATGCCACGGGTCGCGCAAGGGATCGGCGGTGAGCACCCTCACTTCTTGGTCCAGGACCTCTGGCACCCAAACGTCCATGCCAGTTATTGAGTCGCATAGTTGCTTCTCCTTTCAGAGCATATACTCTTGCCGGTACGCCTGGCGCGATAACCCTATTTGAACCCACTTGTATGAACTGAGCGAACGAGCTGTTTCTGGAACAGGAAGAACAGGATCAGCAGCGGCCCGAGAGCAATGAATGTGGCTGCCATCATCAGATTCCACTGTGAGGAGAATTGGCCCTGGAACGCCGAAAGAGCGACCGTGAGCACGCGCAAATTATCGCTATCCGTAATAATGAGGGGCCAGAGGAAGTTGTTCCATGCCTGTACGAACGTCAGGATCGCAAGCGTTGCCATAATCGGCCGACTTAATGGTAGGATTATCAGGAAGAGGATCTGCAATGTCCCTGCCCCGTCAATGCGTGCAGAATTCTCCAGATCCCGCGGAATCGAGAGGAAGAACTGCCGCACCAGGAAGATGCCAAAAGGCGTTCCCAGCACATACGGGATAACCAGACCACCCCAGGTATTGACCAGACCAAAAGTCCGCATCAGAATGAAGAGCGGAATCAGTGTCACGATGGTCGGCACCATCAGTGTTGCCAGATACAGCCAGAAGATCTGGTCGCGCCCCGGAAACTCCATCCGTGCGAAGGCGTAGGCAGCGAACGTGCTGAAAATGAGCTGGCCAATCGTGACGATAACGGCGAAGACCAGCGTGTGCCAGATGTAGGCCAAAAAATTGTACTGCGTCACGACGTCAATGTAGTTCTGCAAGGTCACCGGCTGCGGCAAAGACCACGCCGAGGACGAGAAGAGCTGATTGGCTGGCTTCAGCGACGTAAGCAGTGCGAGAAAGTACGGAAACAGCGAGACAACCACCCCGAGCACCAGGATGATATAGGTGATCACTTTGCCCGATACCCGGCGAGAGCGCATGCTCGTTTGCTTCTCTATGGCGGTCGCTTTGCGTGACGCGAGTTCAGTATTCACAGAGGTCATAATAGCTTCCCTCCTTTGTTCATGTGCTCAGCGCTAGCTCAGATCGTAGATGCTGCGGCTGCGGAAGTAAAGCACCTGAAGCAATGTGATGATGAGCAGGATCACGAACAGCACCATCGAGAGTGCCGAGGCATACCCCGCGTGGAAGAACTCAAAAGCCTGGCGAAAAATGTTGAAGTTGAGCACACTGGTGGCACTGGCCGGACCGCCCTTGGTCATCAGGTACACTGTGTCGAAGACCTGCGCAGACCCAATGACGGAGGTCACGAGCACGAAGAACATGGTTGGGCTCAAGAGCGGCAGTGTAATGGCGAAGAACTGCCGAAAGCGGTTGGCCCCGTCAAGTGAGGCGGCCTCATAGAAATCCGGGGGAATGCCCTGGAGACCGGCCAGGAAGAACAGCATGTTGTAGCCCGTGTACTGCCAGATGTTGACCGCCGCGACAGCCGGCAACGCCCACGCCCGCGAGGACAACCAGGCCGGGCCCGTGATGTGGAAGAGGCTCAGGAAGGTGTTGAGTGCGCCGAACTGCGGATCGAAGATCCACTGCCACACAAGGGCCATTGCCGCCGGTGTCGCCAACCACGGCACCACAAGGAGGGTACGGAAAATCCCTTTACCCGGAAGTTTTTGGTTCAACAGCACCGCCAGCAGCAACGCAAAGACCGTCTGCATAGGGATGTTGAGCAAGACGTAATAGAAGGTCACTAACAACGAATGCCAAAAGGACCAACTGCTAAACATCTGGCTGTAATTCCCCAATCCGATGAAGGTGGGCTGACCGATCAACCCCCACTTGAAGAAGCTGAGGACGGCGACCGCAATGATGGGAAGGAGCGAAAAGACCAGTAGGCCAAGGAAGCTGGGCAACAGGAAGCCATACGCCTGGAGGGTGAGTTTCGTATCAGGCCGAAGCAGGCGGCGTTTCTTCACTGCGCCTGGCTGAGTGATGGCCGCGGCAGCTGTAGCACTCTGACCAACGCCGGGTACATCCTGTCTGAGTTTTTGCATATGCCTGAACTCCTCAATGAAAGTCGGCACGCATTATGAAAAATACCTACGATGAAGTCTTCCTAAAAACTTCAAGTGCTTAGAAGGAATTTCTCGCTTGTTACTTTCACCTCCTAAAATTCATAGTTGTAAGCTCAAGAACACGTGTACGTCTCTGAAAGCGATACTACCATCCTTTTCGTTCTTTGTCTAGAACACCGGTCAAGTATTTAACCCGAGGTGCCAGTTTTTTATCGCGCGTGTTCTTACTGTTCCCTTCATGGATACTAAACTTCCTATGTCACCACGGGCGAAACCTGCAGGTTTAGCTCTCTGTGCAGAGAGCAGTATTACACGATACTCACTCAAGCTAGACTTTATCCAAATTACGCCGCGAAAGCGAGCGTATCCACGAAGCGATCAAAGAGCACCCGTGGAGTTTCCACGACATCGGGTTTTGCAGACGACATG
>CATPCK010001005.1 GCA_955652655.1 uncultured Ktedonobacteraceae bacterium
ACATGCTTAGTTTATCACAATGTAAACATCATATAATTTTTGTGCTGTTGTGGGAGTGGCAGCCGGCGGCTGCAAATCCCACAACAGCACAAAAAATCTTTGCGAAGCGCGCAGCGCTGAGGAATCAGAGAAACGTGCACAGCGGGTAAACGCTACTCGCTCAGCATCCGCTCACGCCGCCTCTCATACTGATAAGGTTGGCGTAACCATAACGAAACATGGGTTGGCCGCATGGTTTCCTCAACGACTGCTACTAGCTGCTCGCTCAACTGCTCCAGGTCCACCTCGTTGCGCAGCGCGGCACTGAAGACGGCAAGCGTGCGGGTCGCATCATACTTCTGGCGGTAGAAGCGGCGGTCAATGACCCTCTGGAAACGATGGCGCAATGGTTGGAACAAGGCGGCGATTGCCAGCGTCGAGCCGACAACCGCTATGTCGCTCGTCTGGCTAATCAAGCCGCGCAGGAGGAATTGCAGCGCGAGCACGAGACCAACGTATAGCAGCGCCAACGAGGCCGTGAGCATAGAGTAGACCAGTGTGCGGTTGATGAGGACATCAATATCCCATAACCGGGAGCGCAGCATAGCTATACCGATGGAGAGCGGAAAGAGGAGCGTCAGAAAGGATTGGATCGCGAAAGTGAGCATCCATGCCAGCGCGCCCATGTGAAGGTTGAAGTACAATTCCAGGATAGCATAGACCACCACGATCTCGACGAGAGTCCCTCCAAGTCCTATAGCGATCCCGAAGACCACCCACTTCGTCTGTTGGCGCTCCAGTAGTGTGGATGCGCTCCGGTAGCGGTAGACCTGCACTGCCACCTGGCTCGCTTCGAATCCCAAAAAGAGCGCGAAGCTGAGCAGTGAAGCGCTAAATTGCGCAGGGGGGAGGAAGATATCCGCTGCCCAGTAGGCGATCATTGCGACCGCTATCCAGCGTATCCAACGCGGAACAAACTGTCCGCCTGGAAACAGGTAGAAAAAGAGGCCGAGACAAATCTCAGCAAGGAAATGCAAACTTTGAATCGGTAATGTCCAGGCTGGAGGAAGTGTATCCAGATTCACGCTATTGATTGCTAATGGGAACAGGACCAGCGTAAAGGAAGCCAGCAGTGCCATGCGATCATCCGACCTGCGCCAGAAGATCACTGTACCAATCGCGACGGAGACGAACAAAAAGACGAAGGTGAGCAGGATGCTGTACCCCGCGTAGAAGTCAAGCGAGAGTCCCACGGCCTGAAGATCCTGCACGCCAGCACTAGTCGTGAGCGGTCCACCGAGATCGGGGGGACTAGGTGAATTGACAAGATGATGCAGCGAGTCAAAGTACGTCGGGATACTGGCGAGGGTGAGTCCGAGGACCAGCACCACCACGACGACCCACGTGATCCGTGCAAAAACAAGGCTGCTGCCTTGTAAGGACGTGTTTGCACTATGTGACGGATCGAGCTTCGCCTTCTCCTCTGAAAATGTCTGCCTTCGTCGCAAGACTTTTTCCTCCGTGTTCTCCATGCAAGCCACACATCAAACGCTGAAACGTGAAGACCAGGTAGTGTGAATGGTAACTTCTTGCACTCATATATTATCATACGCCCGTCTCGAAAACGTTACGACAAGTGTTAATACCATGAAAGAGAACCCATTTCCCGCTGCTGACATAACTGCTATCAAGTATGCTAAAATAGCTGTATTGATCGTCCCACGGCAGCACATAGGGCAAAAAGACATCAACCAGGAGGTCGCAATGGATTTCTCCCTCACCGAAGAACAGAAAATGATTCAGCAGACCGTACGGCGTTTTGTAGATCGCGAACTCATGCCCCTCGAAAGCGAAGTCCTGCAATCCGAAGGCAAATATCCCACCGGTATTGAACCAGACCTGTATCATATCCTCCAGATGAAGGCCAGAGACCTGGGCTTCTGGGGCATCAACACGCCTGAGGAATATGGAGGCGCCAACCTGGGAGCCGTAATGACCGCCCTCATCGTCATGGAGATGGGCCGCACACTTGTCCCCTTCACCTTTGGCGGGGCAGCAGACAACATCCTCTATCAAGGCAACGAGCAACAGAAAGCTGAATATCTCATACCTACCATCGAGGGAACGCGCAAGTCCTGTTTCGCTCTCACCGAGCCAGGTGCTGGTTCAGACCCTTCCGCTATTCGCACCACCGCCGTCAAAGATGGCAATCACTGGGTCATCAATGGGCAGAAAGTCTTTATCACCGGCGGCAACGAGGCCGATTTCGCCATGGTCTTCGCTGTCACCGACCGCAGCAAGCCACCCCAGAATGGTGGCGTGACCTGTTTCCTGGTCGATCGCTCAATGGGCTGGACATCGCGTCCTGTGCCAACCATGGGTGGGTGGTCCCCGGCCGAACTGTTCTTCGAGAACGTGCGCGTGCCAGAAGATCATATGCTGGGAGAGGTAGGTCAGGGCTTCTCGCTCGGCATGCAATGGATCGGCCAGGGTCGCTGGCTCATTGCCTCGCGCTGTGTCGGCACCGCCGAGCGCCTGCTGCAAATGGCTGTAGACTACTCCAGGCAGCGCGTCACCTTTGGCCAACCCATCGCCGACCGCCAGGCCATCCAGTGGATGCTCGCCGACTCCGCCACAGAAATCCAGGCCACGAAGTGGCTCGCCTTCCACGCCGCGTGGAAAGCCGACCAGGGACTGGAAAACCGCCACGAGGCCAGCATGGCCAAACTCTACGGCTCCAACATGGCCAATCGCGTCGTTGATCGCGTCATGCAGATCCACGGCGGCATGGGCTACACCCGCGAGATGCCCATCGAACGCTGGTACCGCGACCTGCGCGTCACCCGCATCTACGAAGGCACCGACGAAATCCAACATTTCATCATCGCCCGCGCCCTGCTCAAGGGATACGTCAAGATAGGCGCCTGGGACTAGGTTTTCGTGTTCGCCAGTGTAAGCTGATGTCAATGAAAGTCAACCGTATTGCCTGTCAATTTGCCTGTCAGATGCGAGGGCAGACGTAGACGATAAGTATTCAGAACACCTTGGTTTAAAGTGTTGAGAAACACGAGCCGAGGTGTTTTGTTTAGTTGAGAGGACATATTATTCTTTATGGCAAGCCATTATTAAGATGAGCCTCAAGGAACTTACCCTTCAAAGACAAGAAATGCTGGTTAGTGGCGACTTGACAGGTATTGATCGGCTTCAAAGCCTGAAGATGATTAAAATGTAGTTTTGCTCTTTTGTGAGATGTGAGACAGTATTTATCTACTTCACAATGCGACAGTATACGGTATTTGACCGAAATTGGGAATAGGTGTGGAGCGGCTTTAGCTTCTGTATTGCTCTCTAACCAACGATATATGAGTTGTTTTTACATCCTTGCATTTGCGGTGCATCTTTTTATTACTATGTGGGCATTTTCTCACTCCAAAAACCATAGCGCAAGAGGAAACAACAGGCTGAAATCAAAGACGACATAAAGGAAGAATATGCTAGGATTTCCCATACGCATGTCAGGGAAAGAGAGAGCTAGCACAGGACTTGTTGCCTTTTTCTAGTGAGTGTATACTTTGACGAGGAACGATCTCATGCCCCAACTGCTGTTGGCAGGGATACATCGGCTTTGAGATTGAGCGTCCGTAGCAAAGCTATGCTGAGGGTACAGCTAAGCAATAGCGTGCAGCATGAGCGCTCGTTGCCCTTATTGTCTCCATCGCAATTTCGAGAAGGAAAGCAACATGGTCCGCCACAAATTGCTAGAAAAACATGTGGGTCTCGACAGCGATTTTCGCTTGCGTGGCGAGGATGTCTCTCGTATTGAAGCCTTCAGTGATGCGGTCTTTGGGTTCTCCGTGACCTTGGTGGTAGTCTCACTGCAAGTGCCCACGACATTTGAGGAATTGCAGAACACCTTGCTGCGAGGATTTTTTTCCTTCGCCATTTGCTTTTCCATGCTTATGTGGGTCTGGTACGGACACTACCGCTTCTTTCGTCGCTACGACTTGCAAGATGGGTACACCATCTTGCTGAATTCGGTCTTACTCTTTGTCATCCTCTTCTACATTTACCCCCTGAAGTTCCTCTTCACATTAATTACCAATGAGATTTTTTTTCATACTGCGATGAGTCAAGTCATCCAGGACCAACAGAGGCCCACATTACTGATGATCTACGGAGGTGGGTTTATCGCGGTCTACACGGTTTTTCTACTGCTCTATGTTCATGCTTATCGGAAACGGGAGGAGCTTGACCTGAACGAAGTCGAGGTACTCAGGACCAAATACAGTATGTTGTCCTTTTTGCTGGTGATAGGGATAGCACTCACCTCGGTGCTCATAGCTGCTCTTGGTGGGGTGACGTATGTCGATTGGTCAGGCGGGGTCTATGGTTTCATCCTCCCTGTGATGTTTATCGGTGGCATTGTATACAATAGGCGGAAAAGAGCATTGCAAAAGAAGCGGGTGACGAGAGGCGAGGCAGAGGCGAGAAAGAGTTCATTGTAGCAGGGAACAAGGAGAAGATTATAACACACGCTTGTTGCGCCTCATAGGGTCTTGTTCGAGCGGCTCGGTGACGCTTGTTTCGCGCTATTTTGTCTACTGAAGTCTACCATTGTTCGTGGTTTTCTCTCGGCTTTGCTGTCAGTTTTGCTGTCAGCGTTTTCCTCTTGGCTGCCCATTTGTGGTCCGTTTGGACTTCTAATGGCTTGCCATTGTAGGGCATATGTGTCCTGGGAGGCTTCACTCTATAAGTATAGGAAACAGATAGCTTCATGACCCGACGAATTGGCTTCTCAGGCTATTTCATACCATGTCCAAGGCATGAAGAGCAAGAAACTGTATTCTGTCTACTTTCTGTCTTGCTGCTGGTATTTTGTCCGTTTGTATCTGCCTTTGTCAATGGCTTTTGGCCTGTAGATGGTAAGGATGCCATACCAAATGCTATGTAATGGTGTATAGCAGAAAAGCTCGTAAGCCAGGTCTGGACTGAATTAAATACCTTCTCGCTGCACAACATTACGCAACAATCGATATGGTATCTTATCAGGGTTTCAGCCAAATGGTAAGGAAGACGCATGTTACATGAGAAAAGGGAATGTTTTGAGCTCGATGTCTAGAGGCGATTTTCATGTAACATGCGCCCTTTATCAAAATGGCTGAAACCCTGCTTATATATTAGGAATAGGGAAATTGCTGGTAGGGAAGAGGTGTTTTTGATCGTCTCAGTGGGTACCACTTGCCTGATTTTTAAGCTCTCCCCCACTTTGATATTGGTGGTGAATTCAACAATCGAGCGAGGACTATGCATAGAGAAGCTAGGAATCATGCACAGTTTTACAATTCGCCACCAATATCCAAAGTGCGCCTGCTTGTTTACACCCTCTTGCACTGTGCCAAGAGTCTTTCTCAGCATGTTGACCGTCTGTTGAGCAACGCTCACAAGTGAGTGCAAGGAAGACCGCATCCATAAGTCACTGAAGTTTGGGGCTAGTTCGTAACGCTTGCCGTAACGACTTCGTAGCAGCGGTGTGGTAAGATGGTATCGTGACAGGTGAGAACATCTCCTCAGAGGAGTCGCGTTGTCGTTGGCATTTCAGCCCCTAGCCTGTGAGTTGACCAGGAGAGCACAAGGAGCTTAGGTATGGACCTCCAGCCTGTACCGACACTCAGCGCAGCGAGCGGTGAACAGCCTGAAGAAGCCAGTACACGGCTGTTTGGACACTGGCTTGTCTTCGTTCGAGTCATCTGCATCCTCCTTGTTGCCTACACCCTCGGTTTCTTCGCCACCGGCCTTGTGATTGCATTTGCGCAACATCGGTCAATTTGCACTGGACTGACATGTGTCCTAACCATCCCTGAGGCACTGATCTATTTCGCGGTGGCTGCCCTGATCTTCTGGCACAAGTCTGACGAATGGATGGCGCTGGAGGTTGCACTCATGCTCGTCCTGCTAGCTCCTCTCAGTACGCTCCCAAACGAGATTCTCAATCTCTTGGGCAGCATCCCGGTCATGCAGGCACTCCTCGCTGTCTCGATTTACCTCGCGTTTGCATCCTTCCTGCTCTTCTGCTTCCTCTTTCCCAATGGCCGCTTCGTGCCACGTTGGGTGTCTTGGGTCGTCGCTGGCTATCTGCTCTGGTTCGCTAGCTTGCTCCTTGCGATCTTCTGGCTAGCTAGTTGGTTCAATAGCGACGCAGCTTGGTTGTTCCTTGTTATTTTGCCAGTATCTAGCCTGCCCTTGATCGTCATGCTTGCCCAGATCTATCGCTACCAGCAGATGTCTCGTCTCAGAGAGCGTCAGCAGTCCAGGTGGGCCATGGTAGGGACATTCATCGCCTTGTTGGGATTTTTTGTCTCCTTTCTCGCTTCTTTCTCCCCTTCCCCAGCTATCCTCCTGCTCGTTCCCCTCTCCATTGGCATCGCCGTTCTCCGCAACAAGCTGTATAATATTGACGTGCTGATCAACCGCACGTTAATCTACGGCACCGTCACAGGCCTGCTCACCTTGGTCTACTTTAGCCTCGTCTTCGTGTTGCAGTTTCTCTTGCGTGGGCTCATCAGCCAAACGAACGATGTGGCCATTTTCGTCTCCACCCTGGCGGTTTTCGTCTTGTTCCAACCCCTGCGCGGACGTATCCAGCAGGTCATTGATCGCCGCTTCTACCGACGGAAGTACGATGCAGCACGCACGTTGTCGGCCTTCAGTACCACCTTGCGTGGGGAAACCGACCTGACACGGCTGAGTGAGCAGTTGGTGGCAGTGGTCCAGGAGACGATGCAGCCAGCGCATGTCTCGCTGTGGCTCCGCCCGACTGAACAAGACAGAAAATACCCGGCGACCTGGATCAGCACTCCTCCTGTTCCCTGAACGTGGTGAAAAAAGGTAGCTAGCATGCAACACACACAGTCGAAGCAAGCAGGCTCACTTATGCCCTTTAACTTGTTAATGATGGTTATTCGGGTGAACTTGATAACCCTGCACTAGGACCAGCGATGCCAAATTGCGCTGGGGGCCGCGCTCATTACGCTTATCAATTATTGATGGTTGCTGCTCATCATGGCCTTCGTGTTTGCATGTGCCACTGCCTATCTTCTGACGCGACGCGAACAATGGCTGCGCCGCACCACGTTGTCAAAGTCCACATCATCTGGTGAAGTGCCTCTTTGATGGTGCCAAAGGCCGGATATGGCACGGCTTGTTCATGGTTGTCCTTCATCGTCCTTTTCGTACTCAACAAGCTCATGTTTTGTTTGCTGGTGTTTGTCTGTATTTGTGAATAGTTGTGGAGGTTGCTGTATGGGATACCCACATCGTAACCCGGAGAATGCCAGCACATCGTAACCCAAGCGTGCGGTGTTTGAAGCGTGTTTTCTCAGCCTGCTTGGGATACGATGTGCTGGCCTTGACCCAGTTACGATGTGGGTATCCCATACAGTTGCTGTAGTCGTTGCTGTAGTTGCTGTACTCTTTTATGATGTCTTGCTCGGGCAATGGCAAGCCATTATGATGTATCGCTCTTGTTGAACGTTATGTCAGAATGAGTGAGGAGAGTTGAATTCAGCGAGGGGTATTTTCGGCCTGCTTCTGATTTGGTTCGTTGTGCTTCTCAAGCAAGGTTGTGGTACATTTTTGTTCAAATGTGTACATGAGTTTCCAGTGGTGTTGGTTGTGTTTGCGGTCAAAACTGCGGTCAATTCTGGCTCTCATTGCTTAGGTTTTAGATTTGGACTATGGTGGGTTGTATTTCGTACCTAATGTATCATTTTTCAGGGAGCCAATTGCTTGGCTCCCTGTCTTATTTTTGTGCGTTCTTGAGCTACCCAATAATTCTGGAAGGTACATTTTTGTCCAATTGTGTCCACTATTACTCATCCGTATGTAACCGCTTAGCTATCAACTTCGCTGTCAAAACAATGGCAATAAACATGCCCAAGATCAGGTACGATAAATACCTGATCTTGGGCATGTTTGCTTTAATGGCTTGCCATGAGCATATTTGGTTCTTATTGGTCAGGAGATTTTAAGTCTCTCAAAAGC
>CATPCK010001006.1 GCA_955652655.1 uncultured Ktedonobacteraceae bacterium
ACAGGGTGATATCCTGGTGGCAAGGATCACGACGCCCGCCTGGACGCCACTCTTTGCCCTTGCCGCGGGGGTAGTTACCGATGTGGGCGGTCCACTCAGCCACAGTTCCATTGTGGCCCGCGAGTATCACATTCCGGCTGTGCTGGGGACTGGAGTGGCAACCGGGCGTCTGAGCAGTGGACAGCGTGTCACGGTCGATGGGGATGCCGGGACAGTCAAGGTATCCAGCGAGGAATGATATAAAAGATAGAAGGATGTTTTGTAATGCAGGTTGTCTTTTTAGGAGGAGCTAGCGGCGTTGGGGCAAGTTGCCTTGCCATTCAGCTTTCCGGCCAGTGGTTTGTCGTTGACGCGGGCGTGCGCGTCGATAAGAAAGCAGATCCGCTGCCCGATCTTGCCTTGCTTGAGGGAAAAGATGTGCGCGCCATTTTTGTGACGCACGCGCACGCTGACCATATCGGGGCTCTACCGCTCGTTCACCAGGCGTTTCCTACGGCTCCCATTTATGCTTCGCGGGCAACCGGGCTACTGATGGAGGTCATGCTGAGCGATGCCCTCAAGATCATGAACAAGCGGGCAATGGAGGAGATGGAACTGCCGCTCTACCCTGAAGGGCTGGTCGCGGGCATGCTGAACCACGTGCGTCCCCTCCCAATTGGAGAGAGCCTGACCTTTCCGGAGTTGCCAGGGGTGATGGTACAGACGAGCCGGGCAGGACATATAGCCGGGGCAGTGAGCCTGGGCTTTTCGGCCTCTGACGGATCGCTTGTCGTCTCAGGCGATATCAGTATTACACCGCAGCGCACGGTACAGGGCGCCCTTGCACCTGCCATTACCAGGCCAGACCTGCTCATCCTGGAAAGCACCTACGGCACGCGGCTGCACCCGAACCGCCAGGCGGAAGAGTTGCGCCTGGCACAGGCTGTCGCGGAGGGCATCGCCCGGGGAGGGCATACGTTGATTCCCTGCTTCGCGCTCGGTAGAGGACAGGAACTGCTACTGCTGTTGCAGGCCGCCCAGGACAAGGGGCAAATCCCTGAATTTCCCATCTATGTCGATGGCCTTGTGCGGCGAGTCTGCTCGACGTACCTGCTGCTGCCCGAAGCGCTTTCTCCCGCCTTGCAACGGCAGATCCGCAAGGGCTACACGCCCTTCACCGGCCGGACCGTGACCTTCGTGCGCGATGAACGCGAACGCGAGCGGATCCTCGCGGGTCCACCAGCCTGTATCATCAGCAGCAGCGGCATGCTCACCGGCGGACCCAGCGCGTGGTACGCGGCTCGCCTCGCTCCTCAAGAGGATGCCTCGATCCTGATTACCGGTTACCAGGATGAAGAGTCGCCGGGGCGAAGGCTGCTGGACCTGGCGGAACAGAAGAAGAACACGCTGGATATTGGGGGACAGACGGTGCAGGTGCTCTGCCACGTCGCCAAGTATAATTTAAGCGCGCACGCCGATGGTGGAGAGCTGGCAGCTTACGCCACCGCGCTGCAGCCAAAGCGTGTAGCCCTGGTGCATGGTGACGAAGAGGCGCGCGCGGCGCTGCGCACGCGCCTGGAGGGAATGGATGTGATTCTTCCCGGCGATGGTATGACCGTCGAAAAGCATGGCAAACGGACAGGCAGCGCCAGCCGGGCCAGGGCAACGACTGACTCCGCACATGTACTCGATACATTGCCAACGGGTATCGGCGGCGGAGTTCCATTCGATGCCACCCATGTCGAGGAGCTCTGGCGGGCAGTTGCAACGATTCCCACGCTGCGTATCGTTACCGGGCGGGAACTCGCCCTCACCTGGTATGGCGAGGCGACAGAAGAAGACACGCAGCAGGTGATGGAAATTCTTGACGAGGACTATGAGCAGCGCTACTTCGTCCGTCAACACGCGCTGGCGGAAGCATACCGCGTACGAGGGCAGTCCGAGGAGACACCTGGCGACTTTATTAGCGACCTGGTAGGGCATATTCTCTTGCTAGCGGTCAGTCCCGGCAGCGCCAAACCTGTGTTGTGCCGCGCGATTGAGCCAGGAGCTGCTGTGCGGGTGCAATTCCCCAGGGGGATCAGCTATGAGCGCACGCGCTTCCCCTTCTCCGCGATACTCGATGTCATCGGGCAAGGTCTCCAGGACAACTATGAGACTGGTTCCGCAAGCCCCATCGCTTTGTTCCTCGCCGACCTGGTGCGCGATGCGCGGCGCATCCGCAGAACCCTCTCCGCGCATGACCTGGCTCAGCAGTGCCGGGAAGAGGCATCTTACACACTGTCAGAGATGTGTATGCTCGCCGGAGCCTCACCCCAATCGCTGGAGGATAGGTTGGCCGTGGCGAAACTCATGCACAAGCACCCCCATATCTTTATGCAGAAAAGACCTTTTCTTGAAGGTGAGGGACTCGTGCTTTACGGCCTGGCGCCTTCGTGGGAAGAGGCACTCTCCGAACCAGAAGAGGCCGAGCGGCCCGACCAGCACTGGATACTCAGCGTGGTCGAGCAATACCTTGGCAACCCGTCCGATCTCTACCGGCGGAGCATCGATCCAGAGACAGGTGATGTCACGCTCTCCTTCCACTTCCCGGCAGTGGCGAGCGCGAAATACGCTTCCGCCATCGATGCTGCCGCGGAGGAAACGGGGGTCTCGATCACCATCGCGCCACATACGCACCAGGGCATCCTCACCGAGGTCGCGCAGAGCCTCCTACCGGCGGGACTGACGGTGAAAGGGAAACCATCAATATACGTGGATCAGCAGTTGGTGCAGATTAATTGCGCGGGAGAGGCGGCAGAGGAGGAAATCCAGCAGGCGCAGGCGCAATTCATGGAGCAAACGGGCTGGTACCTGGGCATTGAGCGAGAGCAGCCGGACAAGCCCAGAAGTACCTACTGGAGTGCCAGCGCCAGTTCAGCGGGGCGCAAAGAACAGAACGAGGCCATCTCCATTGCTCGCAAGGTACTGGCGGGAGAGAACGGTCTTTATAAGGTAGGAGCGGATGGCGGTACGGGAACGCTGTTGCTGCGCTTCTACTTCCCCGATGCTGTGCAGGGGCGAATCGAGCAACAGCTCAAGATGGTAGAGGAAAAAACGGGGTGGGGCGTGCGCATCTATCCCTCTATCCACCAGGAGGAGATGGCGGCAACGGTACGTCGCCTGCTCCCCGCAGGTTTGTCAATCGATGGATCACCGTCGCTCCATCACGATCGCCACGCCGTGGATGTCACCTGCAGTGGTCAGGCAAGCGAGGAAGAGTTAGAGGAGGCACAGAGGCGGTTCAATGAAGTGACGGGCTGGTCACTCAATTTCAAGGTCAGGATATGACGTTATGAGTATGAGCACGTCAGACCGTGAGGAGGGCGACCGCAAGGGTCGCCCAATAGGCATCAACCTAAGGAGGTGGAAACAGAATAAGCGGTGGAGAGATACAACAATTGGTGGCAGTATTCGTAGGGGCGGGCGTGGAGTTGGGTGGAGTGGGGACCCTTGTGGTCGCCCGTGGGTGGG
>CATPCK010001007.1 GCA_955652655.1 uncultured Ktedonobacteraceae bacterium
CGGAAAGTTGCTGGTTGATGTGCCTACCCCGGCTTCTATCAATATCACCGGTACCGTACACATTGGGAACTTGCGCGAGTCTGATCTACGCATACCTGGGAAAGCTGGACTTGTTGAAGTCATGGGTATTGAGCCTGGACAAATCACCACCACCCATCTACGAGAGGAGGCACCTTTGCGCGCCGGTGAGATTGTCGCTGACCCGGCACGGGACCTGCTCAAGCTGGTTGTCATTGAACGACATCATGCTAGCGGCCGTGTCGGCCTGGGACTTGTCAAAGGCTTTGGCCTGCGCAAGGGCGCGCTTGCTTCCAGCGTGGCGCATGACGCACACAACCTGGTTATCGCGGGCGCGAGCGATAGCGATATCCTTAAAGCAACTCGTACCCTGGAAGAGATGGGGGGTGGCTTCGCCTGTGTGGTCGATGGTGAGGTGCACGCGCGCGTGCCGCTCCCCTATGGAGGGCTGGTTTCACCGCTTCCCGTAGAGGCCCTGGTGCAACAACTGCGTGCGCTGGATGCCGCCGCCGCTGAGTTTGGTTGTACGCTGGACCATCCGTGTATGACGCTGAGCTTTCTCTCGCTCTCGGTCATCCCTGCGCTGAAGCTGACCGACCAGGGGTTAATCGATGTTGAGACGTTCACTTTGCTACCGTTACAGAGGTAATTGCAATGTTAATAAATCTACTTGAGTATCACTGGGCGGAGCATATTGACGATGCATTGATGCTCCTCTCGCGTACCGATATGAAGACCTTGCCACTGGCAGGCGGTACCTTCCTGCTTGGCCAGAAAGACGACAGTATCCAGGCCGTCGTAGATCTGCGCGATCTCGAGCTTGCCTATATCTCCGAAGATGCTCGCGGCATCCATATCGGAGCTATGACCACCTTACAGGCTATGGTCGATGCTGCTGTGCTCCAAAACCTCGCGTCTGGGCTGCTCTCGCGTGCGGCCCTCGCTTCATCTTTCTCTCGCCTGGTGCGCAATAGCGCCACTCTTGGCGGTACACTCGGAGCGGGTGTTCACTCCCAGGCCGATCTGCTCACGGCACTTGCTGTGCTGGATGCTGAAGTGGTGCTGCGTTCCGCCTCCCAAACTCAGATCAACCTGAGTGGAGGCACGCTTGAGCGTCCAGGCCTTGCCCTTTCAGGTGTCACCTATAAAGGGAAGCAAGAACGGCGCGTCCCCTATGATCCATCAAATTTTGAGCGCCGCCCCAACGAACTCATTCTTGAAGTAATCATCCCTCGCACGGCTCCCGCTTGTGGCGCATCCCTTATGCGTATTGGGCGTACGCCTAGCGATGTCGCGCTCTTGAATGCCGCCGCTTTTGTAGAAGTGTCAAACGGCCTCTACCAGCGTGTTCGCCTGGCGCTTGGTGGCGTAAATATGCAGCCAGTGCGCGTGCGGGCGGTTGAAAAACGGATCGAGGGACAGCCCGTTGTGAATGCTGGTGAATGGGTGCAATTTATTGCACCCATTTTGCAGGCGGGCATGGCAGACTTCAACCCGCCCTCTGATTTTCGTGCGAGTAATGGCTACCGGCGCGTCAGCGGACTGAACCTGGCTTTTCGTGCGCTTGAAGAGGCCATCAATATTTCACGCCAACCTGCAGTATCTTTGTAGTATCTTCCTCCAAGGGGGACTTATAATATGGAACTTGAACTGCGAATTAACGGGATCATCAAAAGCCTGGATGTTGCCCCCAACGAATCTTTGATGACGGTGCTGCGCCAGGAAGGCTATTATAGCGTCAAGCACGGCTGCGAGACCGGCGAATGTGGCGCCTGCAATGTACTGGTAGATGGTGTGCCGCGTCCAAGCTGTGTCATGCTCGCCGCCCAGGCGGGTGGTTGTACTCTGACCACCGTTGAAAGCCTGGGGACAGCGCGCAAACTTCACCCATTGCAAGAAGCATTCATAGACACGGGTGCCATCCAGTGTGGTTTCTGTACCCCAGGCATGGTGCTCTCTGCCCACGCGCTCCTCACAAGCAACCCTGACCCCAGCGAGCACGAGATACGCGATGTCCTCTCGGGCAATTTGTGCCGTTGCACTGGCTATGTCAAGCCGGTCGAGGCAGTCTTGCGCGCCGCTGCTATCATGCGTGGTGAGACCGTACCACCCATTAGTAGCCCTGGTTCAGCAGAAAACTTTAAACCGTGGGATCCCGGCCGCTCTCCGCTGGAACACGCCGAATACGGCGCGAGCAATCCCGACGCGGGGACCCCTTACACCGCGCCCGGCTCCCCTACGACCGGTGAGGACTCGTCGGCTCAGGGCGGTACCGCCACCCTCGTTGGTGCTCGCACCTCTACCGACCTGAGCATTGTCGGTAAACCTGAGCGCAAAGTCGATGCCGTCAAGCTGGTTACAGGGAAACCGGCCTTCGTGGATGACATATACCTGCGCGATATGTTACATGCGCGCTTGCTGACCAGCCCTCATGCGCACGCCATTATTCGCGATATCGATGTGTCGGAGGCGCGAGCATTATCCGGCGTCCATGCCGTGTTGACCTACAAAGATGTTCCTCGCATACCCTATACCACTGCGGGACAATCGTGGCCTGAACCGGGTCCCCACGATCAGTACTGCCTGGACAATCGCGTGCGTTTCGTCGGTGATCGCGTTGCGGCTGTC
>CATPCK010001008.1 GCA_955652655.1 uncultured Ktedonobacteraceae bacterium
GGCAAGCCCCTGGCGTACCGACATCAGGGTTCTCCTCATCTCAGCAATGATCGTTTTCCTCATTACCGTTGCTATCGGCTTGCTGAACGGCCAGCGTATCGTGAAACTTAACCAGGATGTTCTGCTTACGCATGTGCATTCCGGCACAATTGGTTGGATCACGCTCAGCGTTTTTGCCATCAGCCTCTGGGTCTTCGGTGAAGGCGAAAGTGCTCCCCAGGGGACACATCAATATATCCGCTGGTCAAGCATCATCGCGGCCATCTCGGTTCCTCTCTACGTCCTGGCTTTCTTAAGCGGGAATTATATCGCCCGTGCGGTCTTTGGTGTGCCCGTCTTGCTTGTGATGATAGCCTTCTTTGGCTGGGTGGTCGCCAGAACAAGGAAGATTCGCGTCGGCGTGGCGCAACTCGCCATCCTGGCGTCGCTGCTTACCCTTGTGCTTGGCGGGCTTCTTGGTGTCCTGCTCCAGTTCCAGTTCGCCAGTGCCAGCGCATTTTTACCCGCAGGCGCCTTCGGTGCTCACCCCGCGACGATGGTAGCAGGCTACCTCGTCCTCATTGGCATGGCCTTGAGTGAATTGAGTCTGATGCCAGATACTGGAAAGCTATCCCGGCTTGGGGTGACCCAGATCACCCTGCTTTTCCTGGCCGGCCTGGCAATAGGTGTAGGTATATTACTCAACCTGACGCCGCTCTATGGGCTGAATACCTTGTTCGCAGCGGTCGGCGTGCTCATCTACATCATCCGCTTTGCCCCCAAAATCGTGCGTGTGAACTGGCTTGGACACAACAGCTCACGCTTCTTTGCGATCAGCGCGCTTTTCGTGGTCGTCAATATCGTGCTGACCGTCTACCTGACCGTTTCCCTGATCAGCGGAGCGTTTCCCGCTGGCGCTATCCCATCAGGGCTGCTGATCGCGCTGGATCACTCGATTTTCGTCGGTGTCATGACCAACGCCATCTTCGGACTGATCCATGACGCGACCCAGGAACGACGCACACTCTGGCCCTGGGCCGAAGATGTGCTGTTCTGGGGAATGAACATTGGGGTGACCGGCTTCCTCATTGCTCTGCTCAGTGGAGTACTCGTCCTGGAGAAGATCTTCACACCGATCATGGGGGTGAGCATCCTGCTCGGTCTGCTGACCTACGGCCTTCGCGTGCGCACACCACCGGTGGTCGAGGAGATTGAGGTGAGAGCCAGCGCTTCCTGAGACATACTATAGAAATAAAGGTAATGTCGCCTCGCAAGCGGCTTCGTACCCGTAGGGGCGGGGGTGGCTGGGATGAAGGGTGGGGACGCTTGCGTCGCCCGCGTCCTGTTCCTGTGTGCGCCTTCCCCTCCTCCCAGGGCGACGCTGCCTTCATCATCCCCCGGATGCGGCTGCGTCCCCACTCCACATCCACTCCGCACCCGCCCCTACGGAACATCCCCATCCTTCCCCGTTTTTCTCATCCTTTTTTCTTAACTTGGCGCCAACGCCCTGCATCCGCTCAATGTTACGGGTAATACGAGCTGCTCGTCTGGCTTGCTGTATTGACGCTGAAGTGGGGGAGCACGAATTGCGCAATGGCGTGCCCGAGCTTCAGGCCCGCCTCGTGATCGAGCCTGGTGTGCTGTCCCGCGAAGATCCGGCTCAGACCGGCCTCCGTCGCCACATCGTTGTAGCTGGTAAAGGTCCGAACCTTGCCTGGCAGGACGTCGGAGGTGACCCTGATTTGATCCTGGTTGCCGAAGAAGGAGGACAGCACGGTCGCTCCGGCCGCGCTAATGGTGCTGTGGGCGCCTGGATAAGACGGATCAGGTGCGGTGACGGCGAGCGGCGTCCATGTCGGGTCGCCGGCGGTTGCTGGATTTCCGTCCGTGTCGGCCAGGCGGATCGCCGTGATAGGCCTCCACAGCTGGTAGTGGTATTTGGCGTTGTAGAAGGAGATGGCGCTGTCGGCGAAGGACAGGTTGAGCGCCGCGAACAGGCGCGCTGTGGTCTCCAGGTTCGTGTGGTGCGCCAGCGCGGCGTTCTCGGCGATCTCATTCCAGGTGTTCCAGATCGGCCCCGCCCAGAACCTGGCGATCACGGTCTGGTCGGCCGTCCGCGTCGTGCTGTTGTTCTGACCCAGGCTCTTCACCTCGTTCAGAGCTTGCGCGTAAGCCTGACTGGTCAACGCGGGAGGCGGCGCCGGGCGGAACTGCGCCCCGTTATTCAGCACAAAAGGGGTTACGTTACCCCAGTTAGCGAAGGCCGGTGCCGGGAACTTCGGCGGCGTGGGTTGGTAGTTGCCCGGCTGGTTGCCTGGCACGAAAGGAGACGGCGTGACGGCGGAACCGTCTTTGGCGCGCATGGCGATCAAGCGCGCGGCGACAGCGTAGCCGACCTGGATGCCCTGCTGTTTGCCCGCTCCGTCCGGGATCATGGCGAGTTCGCTGGCGAGCTGCTGATCGAGTGCCGCCTTCATCTTCGGGTAGAGCGCCACCAGGGTGTCATGACCGGCCTGGGCTGCTGCTGCGTCGGACCGCGCGCTGCTCGGAGCGTTCACCGAGAAGAGATAGGGAGGGGCGTCCCGCGTGATAGAGACGACAGCGTCGTAGATCGCCGCGTGCAGGATGGCGAAGCTGCGCGTTGGGTGAACGGTGGCCGGCTGGGCGCCGGGTGTTTGGACAATGTGGAGCAGCTCCTTATTCCAGGCAATGACGATGGCGCCAGAGCCCTTGGAGCCGTTCGCGGCGTTGCCGTTCGCGACCAGTGCGGATGAAATGACAAATGTGGCGACCAGTACACCGATCACCAGAAAAATGCCGGTGGAGGTTGCCAGGATCAAAATGTTCTTTTTCTTCATATCTGCGTTATCCTTCTGACTGACTCAATACTTTTAGGAATAGGGTCGTCACCGTATTCATCAAAAACCTCATAAAATAGGTCCTCGCCGGAAAACCCTTCTGCACTCCTCATCATCTCAATATATATAGCTTGAGTGGAGGCAGGGAGCCATCGACAGAATGGTGTAATTTTTCCCTCTTATTGCCCTGGCATCGCCTAGACAAAATTACCTACCTCTGCATTGATGCAGATGAACAAAGTCATCTGGCCATCAGTAGGTGCCGATTGATCGCGCACATCGTCGATTGATCGGCCCTCGGTGGATCTTCCAGTATCCAAATGATTTTGTTAAAAGCCATAAAAGCAGGCGGTACCATTGATGTGGTAAGATCTTCCTTGATGGTGAGAGGGAACACTTGTTACCACTGTGTTTCGATCACCTTTCGTGTGTCCTATCAGGAAGACGAAGAGAACACGTAGGCGTTGATACCCCCTTATCACGCCTTCTACAAAGGGAAGAAAGAGAGATAACTGGTCGTATGCACACGCGTTATGCGGCTCACTCACAGCGTCTGATCGACGCGGTACTGAATAGTCCTGGTGAGACCGATCCCACGCTACGACGTGCGATTGAAGAGCGGTCAGCTCAGTTGAGCTCGCGCTCCTCTCAACAGGTCGAGCAGGTTCCCCCGGAATTGGTTGCGTATATCAAAAAAGTCGCGCTCTATGCTTACAAGACCACCGAAGAAGACATCGAGACCTTGCGCTTAGCAGGCTACAGCGAGGATGCAATCTTCGAAATTACATTGAGCGCAGCACTTGGAGCTGGCATGACACGTCTGGAGCGCGGACTAGCAGCCCTGAAAGGAGACTCAGATGCGACTCAAGAAAATTGAGCAGGTTCGGCGAGATGAGCCAGTCTCTGACATCCGGCGCACTTTGTCCTATCGCCCCGAAATGTTCGGCCAGCCGTTCTCGGCTTATTTGGAGGCCGTCCTGCGCGGACCGTCAGAGTGGAGCGTTGGCGAGCGGGAGTTGTTCGCCGCCTTTGTCTCACGCACGAATCAGTGTACTTATTGA
>CATPCK010001009.1 GCA_955652655.1 uncultured Ktedonobacteraceae bacterium
GCAGATACAGCACATCAACGTCAGGCAGGCATAGCCAGTTGGTGTGCCTTTAGTGCGCGCTGGCGAGCGCATCAAGGGCTGCCGTTGCTGCATCCCATGGATGTGCAGTTCTTGACCCCGCAAGATTTCTGTAATGGGCAAGGTCTACCCCTGCATCCAACCGAACAGCGGCGGGTGTTTCGCTTCTATGTGGAAGCGGCGCTTCGTCTCTCGCACGAGGAGCAGGGCCGGTTGGCTGGGCGGCGTCCGGTCGTTGAGAGTGGTGACCTGGCATTTGTGCGGGCGGATGGGTTTGTGCGCTCGAGGCAATGGCGTTCTGATTTTGTGTATGGTGGACGTGAGGATGTGGGGCCGTATGAGTCAGAAGCGCTGGCCCCAACTCGCCCCTATGGGATACCAGTCACATCGGTGGGGTTTGAAGGGTATTGGCTGGATGGGGCTACTGTAGCGAGTGATGATGAGGAGTGGTAGTGCGTTCTCTGTCGGGTTGGTGTTGAGAGATTGCAGGTGTCAGGCTCGTCGGGATGGTGTGGAGAAAGAGCTCCGTGTTGCGGTGCCTTTCATATGAAGGGAGGTTGAGGATGGCTGTCACGCTATGGCGTGTCGATGTCTCTTATCCGGTGACACAGGTGCATGCCTCGACCGTGCATTCAGCTGAGAGGCGAGAGGAAGCGGTGCGAAAGGCACTTCAGCATGTTCCCTCTGCGTTGTTGGAAGAGGATGAGTATCCGATCGTGCTGGATGTGCGGGTCGATTCCCTCTCTCATGGGAATCCGCGTGATCTTGTGATCTAGAGGAGCATTCCCGTACGAATTCCACGTGCCAAGTGTCAGAGGCTTCGATCGTCGAGGCCTCTTTTGTGTGTTTCAAAACAAGCAAGGAAAGCAAGAAAGGGTCAACAACATGATTTTACAAGGATTAGTGTTAAGCGGGGATGTGATGGAGAGCACCTTTTATGATCAGTCGACTGGGCAACCCAAACCAGGCCATTCGATCAAGCTCACGGTGCTCGATACCGAAACCGATGAAAAATACGATTGCCAGATCACCGATGGGTTTGCCAGTCTCGAGCACCTCAAGGAACTCAAAAAGCAGGGCCAACCCCTGGATGTGTTGCAGCAGGTGGCCGCGCAGTTACGCACCGAGTTGCCTCCCAAGATGACCCCCATCACGCTGGAAGTGCGGCGCGTCAAGGGCAAAGCTGGCTTTATGACCTTGGTCTGTCGCATGGCTGTGGCAGCCTAGTAGTACAAAGAGAGGAATCACTCATTCATGCAGTTGATGCAGAGAATGGTTGCCGGGCATGGGACGTGGGTGCGTCGCTTTGAGCACCTCGTCCTGCGCCTGGTGGCCTTAGCGTTTTCCCTGGCCTCCGCGCATGCCATTCGCTGGTTCTTTGCACCTCTCGATGGGGTGGATACGCTGCAACCGGCGATCACCTGGACGGTGGCGATTGGCTTTGGCGTGCTGGGCTACTTTGTGAGCCGTGGCCTGGCCCATCGCATGATGAACAAAGAGCGCATCCGCGCCTATGCCCCCATCTGTATTCTCGTGGAACTGGTCGAGATCTTCTGTAACTATGCGCTGGCGGCAGCGGTGATCCAGCGTGCCAAGTGGCTCTCGGCGACACCTCCCACGCAACATGCCACGCTTACCATGCTCACCTACGTGGTGCTCTCGATCATTCCGTTGGTCTCGATGCTGCTGGCGGTGGTGGATATGGATTTGGAACGGCAGAAGCATGGGGCAGGCAGTTCGGTCAAACAAGTGCAACCGCGGTGGGCTGGTTCCATGAATGGGAGTACCGGTGCTCCTTACACGGCTTCTGCTCCTGCCTCTACCTATACGCAGGGGTATCAAGTGGCGAAAGCTCCGGTTCCTGCGCCTCGTGTGCCTGTTCCATCAGTGGGGAATGGCAACGGTGCCGTCCCTTTTTCTCCGGTACAGGTGACGAATTAGCGGATAGTGGGATGGTGCTTGATGCGGGTGGTGCAAGTGGCAAGCGGCGGACACGAGAAGAGGCAGCGGCTATCCGACAGGCCTTAGCCGATGGGCAACCGTTGCCTTTCCTACGCGTCACCAGTGGCGGCACTACACGAAACGCAAGCCGCATTAATACCACAAAGACATGCTTGATGAGGTGACTTTCAAGCATGTCTTGCTTTGTGAGGAAGGAGTCTGTGGATGGACTCTGAAGAAATCAAGCAGCTGGCCAGGTCCAGCGGGCAACGGGTGACCGACCTGATCGTGCTGGCTCCGCAGAATGACCCGTTCTACTCGGGTACGCCCAATGATTGGGCACTGGCCCAGTGGTTCGCGGGACTCTGGAACGCGTTCGGTTACACAAAGAGAGTGCATATCCGGCGCGTGCACTACCAGATCATCAGCCAGAATCCGCCCGTTATGTTGCCCAATAGCAAGCCGTACGAAAATACGGAAGAGACTTGGGGCATTTTGAACCTGGCCTCTAAGGCGGCCCGCTACCTGGGCCTGGTTGATCCTGCCGCGTTTACCGATCGGCGCAATCCTGACCCCGTGGTCTATGCCTCACATCATGCCTATGATCCTGAGGTGTATGCCAGTGGACAGTTGTGGGCTTCTGACTTGGCACTGCCCGAGTTTCCAGACCTGCCCAAGTACCATATCAGCAATTATCGAAGTGAACAGGCGTATCACCTGGAAATCTGGTGTGAGAAGTCGACAATGAATGATGTGCTCGAACC
>CATPCK010001010.1 GCA_955652655.1 uncultured Ktedonobacteraceae bacterium
CGCACCCGTCTCACAATCCAATTCATCCTCACTATGGCAGGGATATTTGCCGTATTTGGTGTAGCCATCCTGTTGTTCATCAGTAAAAACCTGGACAGCGGCATTGAAGTGACAATGCATGAGATTGCTATCAAGATCACTGACCAAATTTCCCAAAGTCCAGGAGGATTGTACGCTAGCTCGCAACAAAAGCTGGATACGCTCGCTCTGCCCGACATGTCCGTGCAAGTGCAGGATCAGAGTGGGAAGGTGCTGGCCAGTTCAACCAGCTGGAAAGAACGGAACCTGCCCGCATCGTTGCTACAGAACGTGCTTGCAACTGACCAGGCACAGCGAGTGACCAGGGGCAAGATAGATATCTACCTGTATCGTCACGCGGTGTTTGTTGGCGGCCGCCTGCATGGATACGTGCTCGTGGTCCGTTCAGCAGATATTAGCGCTCTTGCCCTGATACTACTGGTCAGGTTCCTCATTCCTGGAGTGATCGTGGACGTAGGAATCGCGGGATTGCTGGTCTGGCTGCTCGTACGTCGAGCAACGCGCCCCCTGGAACGTCTCGCCGCCACAGCCTCTGAAATTGCCGCCGTCAAAGATCACTCCCTCCGCCTTCAGCCAGAAGGGCCACCAGATGAGATCACGCGCCTGGCCTACACGATCAATGGCATGCTCCGGTCCCTGGAGGACGCCTACCAACAGGTGCAGGAGGTGAACGATCTGCAGCGCCAATTCCTGGCGGATGTCTCTCACGAACTGCGCACGCCGCTGACGATCATGTTGTCATCTCTCGACCTGGTCAAGAAGGAAGGGGGAACGGACCCGGACTTCCAGGCCAGCGCCCTGGAGAATATGCGGGTAGAGGCCGAGCGCATGGCTCGCATGGTGAGGCAGTTGCTGTTGCTGGCGCGCACTGACGCGAGCGCCACAGTAACCCGCGAGCCACTGCTGGTGGCTGATATCTTGACCGACGTTGTGGCTGACATCTGCCGCCAGGAACAGCAGGCCGGTAGGAAGATAGTGTTAGAGTGCCAGGGGATTGCACAACCGGAAGATGCAGTTGTCTCAGGCAATGCGGATTACCTGAAACAGTTGTTTCTGATTCTGTTGGAGAACGCCTTCAAATACACGCCTGACGGCGGACACGTAGAGGTGAGCGGTACACTGAAGGGAGACAGGGTGATCATCACCGTCGCCGATACGGGCATTGGTATTGCTGATGCCGATCTGCCCAAAGTGTTTGAACGTTTCTACCGCGCCGAAAACGCCCGCTTCCGTTCAGGCCTGGGATTGGGTCTCTCCATTGCCCAGGGCATCGCCGAACAACATGGAGGCACGATCACGGTCGACAGTACGCCTGGTCGAGGGAGCCGCTTTACTGTCACCTTGCCGCTGCTCAACCGGGTGGATACGCCCGAATCGTCATCGACTGGAGTACCTCTTGCGGGTACCCCGAAGTCGTGAGCGACATTCGATGTTTCTTTGTGGTAATATGGCTTTTCAGTACATCGATAATTGCCAAAGAAAGAAACAGGAACAATCACGTGCGACTACATGTCTTTTTTACGCCAGCCGAAATAATCGCAAGCGGAACTCAGCAGGATGATATCTACATTGTAATCGATGTTATCAGGGCCACTACGACGCTCGCGGTGATGTTTGACCAGGGGGCGGCGCGCGTCTTCGTCGCGGGCAGCATTGCACAGGCACGGGAGGCGGCGCAGAAAGTACCGGGGCGCTTGTTATGTGGGGAACGCAATGTGAAGCCCCTGCCAGGCTTTGATTATGGCAACTCGCCCGTACAATTTTCACAACTCAACCTCTCCGGGCGCGAGATGATTCTTACCACGACGAATGGTACGCGGGCCTTCTATGGCTGTCCGGAAGATGCCATTTGCCTGGCGGGCTGTTTCTATAATGCTCGCGCTGTTACGTCGTACGCGCTGAGGCTGGCACAGGAGCGCAACAGCAATATCGCGCTGGTCTGCTCTGGCGAATTGGGATATTTCGCGCTTGACGATAGTGTGTGCGCTGGTTTTCTCGCGCTCGAATTGCAGCGCTATAGCGAGGAGTTTCCACAGGAGACGCCACTCCTTTTCCATGAGAGTGTCAGCGCGGCCATTGCGCTCTATCAGGCTTATGAGCCCCCGAAGGTGTTAGATTACTGCGAATCCGCGCAGAGCGTTTTTCGCGCCGGGTTGAACGATGATCCCTACTTTTGCCTGCGGACCAGTGAGAGTACGAGCGTACCTATGGTTGTTGGGAAGGAAGAGGAGACGGGGTTGTTGGTTTTGGAGAAGTAGGAGTTGCCAGCCACCGACGTTGAAGCAGGCGGTGGCTACGTCGAGCGAGTGTCCCCTGTGGTGGTGCAGGAGGTCGTTGAGGACGTCGGCCATTTTATGTTGCTGGTTGTCGATGACGAATGGGATGGTCATGATGTAGCCTCGAATTGTGCGATGGAAATGTGTCTTATTCTGTCTGATTTTGCGACATAATTTTTTTACTCAGCATTAACGTACCTCAATAATGAGTTTTCACAAAATCACCTGGATACTGGAACATCCACGCAGGGCCGATAAATCGGCCATTAATAGCATCAATCTAAGAAAAAGCCTATCAACATCCGTAGGGGCGAGGGTGGTTGGGAGTGGATGGGTGGGCCTTTATGACTCTGTTGCCCAAATAGGTCTAGACCACTGGACAAGTAGCGAGCCAGGTGAGAAACTAGGAAGGGAAGCATAGCAAGCATACCTGAGAGGAGACTGAAGATGTCACTAGACCCACAAGGACTGGAGCCCATTCCCGAAGCCACGCGCCGACTGGTCCAGAAGAGTAGTCCCAAAGGGACCGCGATTATACGGCTACGCGATGCCCTGGGGCCGGTCTACCAAGATGAGGCCTTGGTTGAGTTGTTCCCCAGACGCGGTCGACCCGCCGAGGCTCCCTGGCGCTTAGCCCTGGTGACGGTCTTTCAAGCCATGGAGAATCTCACCGATCGCCAAGCCGCCCAGATGGTGGCGCTGCGCATGGACTGGAAATACGCCTTAAGTCTGGCCCCTGAGGACGAAGGCTTTGATGACAGCGTGCTCAGTCAGTTCCGGCAACGGCTCATCGAACAAGGCGCCGAGGATCTGGTGCTGGAGCCGTTGCTGGCAGTGTGTCGGGAACACGGCTGGCTCAAAGGCGGCGGCAAGCAGCGCACCGACTCGACGCATGTGCTGGCCGCCGTGCGTACGCTCAGCAGCCTGGAAAGCGTGGGCGAAGCACTGCGAGCGGCGCTCAATGTGCTGGCCGAGAGTGAGCCGGAGTGGCTGCTGGAGCACATCGAGGACGACTGGTTTGATCGCTACGTGCACCGCTTTGAACTGGCGCGCTTCCCCAAAGGGCAGAGCCAGCGCGAGCAGTTGCAACGGCAGGTGGGGCGCGATGTCCAGCGGTTGCTGCTGGCCAGCGAGCAGCCGCAGGCGCCAGCAGCGGTGCGCGCCCTGCCAGAGGTGCAGCTGCTGCGGCAGATCTGGCAGCAGCATTACGAAGAGGTCGATGGGCAGACCCGCTGGCGCGATGGCCCCGCGGTGAGCAGTACCGAGCGGGTCGTCTCGCCTTATGATGTGCAGGCTCGCTCGGCACGCAAACGCGACACCGACTGGTTGGGCTACAAGAGCCATCTGATCGTGCACGTGGAGACGACGTTGGCGACCACGGAAGATCATGAGGTAGTGGCGCCGCTGCTCGAGCAGGAGCGCAAGCTTGGACGCGCGCCCGAGGAGATGGACGTGGACATGGGCTACACCAGTGGCCCGTTACTGGTCCAACAAGCTAGTCTGGGCACCCAGCTCATGGGGCCCGTCGCCACCAGCAGTAGTTGGCACCAACGCGAACAGCGTGGCTTTGCGCCGCAAGACTTTGAGCTCGATTGGCAGGAGCAGGTGGCGAGGTGTCCCTAAGGACAGCGCTCGCAGAGCTGGAGCGAGGGAGAGGACAAGCGCGGCAAGCCCATCACGGTGATCCAGTTTGCCAAAGCGGTGTGCCAGGCTTGCCCCGTGCGCTCGTGCTGTACACGCCGTCCCGATGGGCGCAGTCTGACGCTGGGGCGAGAGCCGGTGCAGCAGGCTCTTGAGCAACGCCGCAGGGAGCAAGTGACCCCCGCCTTTCAGAAGCAGGATGCTCGGCGTGAAGGGGTCGAAGCGACGATTTCCCAAGGCGTGCGCACCAAGGGATTGCGCCAAGCACGCTACCGAGGGCAAGACAAGGTGCATTTGCACCATCTGCGCATCGCCGCCGCGATCAATTTGGTGTGCATTGACCACTGGGTGGCGGCACAAGAGCAAGGCAGACCCGCACGTCGCCCACGACCACTCTCGCGCTTTGGGCAGTTGCAGGAACGCAAGGCATCATGATGTATGGACATGTAGACCTATTTGGGCAACAGAGTCCTAAAGGCCCACTCCATCGCCCTTCATCCACCCTCGCCCCTACGGAATAACCAACACCATTTCGTTAGGTTGATGCGTATTAGGGCCGATCAATCGGCCATGTGCGCGATAAATCGGCACCTACTGCTCTGTCAATCATCATTTGATGCATGGGAGCAGGGCGACCGCAAGGGTCGCCCCTACATTTTGGTGTCACAATTGCGCTACTTACTATTTCTCTGGCTATGGAAAGGAAGCGGAATGAGATTGACTCGACCCGGGCGCTCTATCTGTAAATGTTGGAAGCCACGAAATTTGCGGATCTTACGTGAGCTTTGGAAGCCACGAAATTTGCGGATTTCGAGTGAGCTCAGGATGAGGTTGCCCATCGAACGTGTTTCCCTTCAGCAGCCTGATATTTGTTTGCATCTATTCTACCATAGAACGAGAGAACAGAGCAGAGGTCATTTCTGGTGATTCAGGGCTTCTCAAAAGTTCGGGGAGGGTGAAAAAGGGGAGTCCATCCTGTAGAATGAAAGTCATCAAAAACTACTTTCATGCAGGAGAGACTCATCATGGACTATACACCACTGGTTGCCGAGAGCAAAGAAGGCCAAGAGCAGCCAGCGAAGGGGATGCAATCGCTCTACGAGGTGTGCCAGCAGGTGGTGGATGGGAGATGTGCGTGAGGGAAACGCTATGAGGTAGCAGGATTGCTGGTGGTGCTGGTGCTGGCAAAGATGGCAGGAATGAAAAGCGTGTTAGGAGCAAGTGAATGGATTGCCGATCAGAAAGCGCTGCTGTGCGAGGGGTTGCAGCTCTCGTGGAAACGCATGCCGTGTGCCAATACCTACAGCTATGCCCTGGCGCGCCTGGACAGTCAACAGGTGAATGCCGCTCTGGCGGCATGGATGGTGCGCAAGGAGGCAGAAAGCCGGTGCGGAAAGGAACCGAGCCGTTTGGCCTCGCAGGACAGCCAGCGGAGCGTCCACCTGGCCAGAGATGGCAAAGCGTTGAAAGGCAGCGGAAAGCAGCTGTATGGGGGAGAGGAACCACAGAAGCAGGTGCTGCATGTGTATGAAGTGCAAACGGGGATGGTGTTGCAGCAGTTGCCGATTGCGCGGAAACACAATGAAGTCAGTACGCTCAAGCCGATGTTGACGGAGGTGCTCTGTAAAGGGCGCATCCTGACCGCCGATGCTGCCCAGAGCTATCACGAGTTTGGGCGTCTGATCCAGCGAGGGGGAGGGGACGTGATGGTGTTTATCAAAGACAATACCCCAGTCACCCGAGCGGATTTGGAGCTCTTTTTTGAAGACGAGCAGGCCGATCGGCGCACCTGGCAGTCTTACGTCCAGATCGAGAAAGGCCATGGTCGTCTGGAACGCCGCCAGATCACCACCAGCCCTGATCTCAACGACGCGTCTCGCGCCGGAACTGGGGCGAGGTGGGACAAGTCTTTCGCTTGCAACGCGAACGCACCATCAAAGGCCAGCACAGCGTCGAGGTGGTCTATGGCTGGACGAGTCTTTCACCTCAGCAGTGTTCCCCCCAACGTCTTTTGCAGCTGATTCGCGCTCATTGGGCGGTGGAAAATCGTCTGCACTGGCGACGCGACGTGACGCTGGGAGAGGATCGCTGTGGCGTCCGCTTCCCGCCGGTGGCTCAGATGCTGGCCGTGCTCAACACCGTGGTCCTCTCCTTGATGGATTTCCATCGCGTGGCCAACGTCGCTCGCCAAATCCGACACTTCGCCTCTCACCCTGACGAGGCCCTTGACTGGGCCCTCGACTTTTGCGACCGTGGGGGCAATACATCCGTACAGTCACAGATGGTAAACTCAAGGAGGACCTGTAGCAAAGAAAAAGAACAAGGGGAGCCAATGCGCAAAAAGAAGAGATACGCTCAAGCCGTCAAGCGCATCATGCGTCCAGAAATCACCCATTGTCTGGAGTGTCAAAGGAAGCTGCAACGGTGTGTCACGATTTCAGATCGCATGATCATTCCCCTCAAGCAAGTGATTCGACTCGTTCATTGTGGGTATCGATGTCCCCATCCAGACTGTTCAGGACGAAAAACGCTCTATCGAAGCGCAGAGGCAGATGCCTTGGCTTTAGCGGGTTTGACGTTTGGATGGGATATTGTCCTGTTCGTAGGACAGCGGCGATTGAGAGAGCACCAAACCGTCGATGAAATTCACCAGTCCCTGTTGGAGCAGTTAACGCCGCTCGACCAAACAATCTCGCGCAGAGAAATCTTGTTTCTGTTTGAAGCCTCCAGCGCGTTGTTGCGTGCAGGGACGGAAGTCACCCATGATGAAGGCGGGAAAGAGCAAGTCCGGAAAAATAAAGGCATCGTGCTCTCGATTGATGGAATTCAGAAAGACTAAGGGCAATGAAACAATCTATCTGATCCGTGATGTCCTGACGGGAAGAATCCTTCATGCAGACCATGTCACGCAGAGTACGAAAGACCGCTTGAAACAGCTTCTGGCCCCGGTGGTTGCACTGGAAGTTCCAGTGATCGGAGTTATCAGCCATGCTCAACCCACCGAATTACAAGCCGTGGCGGAGTTATGGCCCACTATCCCCCATCAGATCTGCCAATTTCATGCCATTCGTGAAGCAGGGAGACTGATTTACAATGCGGATCATCGGGTGAAGACGGATATGCGCATCCGTATGCAGGAAAGAACGCACGCCTATCGTCACGATCTCCACAAACGTCTGCGGGAAGCTGAAGAGAGCAAAGAAGAGCAAGAGCAGGGAATCACCCAATTCCAGATCCTTGAGGAGTATGCTGCCACGGGAGAGGGAGCCTTAAATCTGGAGAGTCAAGCTCCTTTCCACTAGGGAGGGCTAGCGAGGCCTCGAAGCTTTGAGCAAGATTCAGGCGAGCTTAGAGAAGCTTGAAAAAGGGGGGGAGCAGTAAACCAAACGTGCGAGAAGCGCCTGATGCGCCTCAAGACGATCGTGAGCTTGCATGAGGAGAAAAAAGAGTGTCTTGCGGAGACTCAAGAGCATGCGCGAATGGGTTGTGGAAGTGGAACACATTTTTGCTGGCTCATGGGCCAGCCAAGCTGAAGAGATCACGAATGTCGAGGTCGCACGGCGCTTCGATGCCTACGCGAGACGCGTCTCTCGTGCTTTGTCGATGCGGAAGAACAAACAGAAGACGAGCAATTCCGTTGAGGCCATCTCTTGAAGGTTTTAACGCATTTGAGGCCAGGGCTCATCCAATGTTACGACATCGAAGGATTTCCCCGGACCAACAATGAGATGGAACGCACGATTGGTGCCATCAAAATGCATTATCGTCGCATCAGTGGTCGCAAAAACTGGAACAATTATCTCTTGCGCTATGGACGGTGTGTCGCCTATCAAGAATGGTGGCAGCAGCAACCTGATGGCCAGGCTCAACTGCATGCTCGTTTACGGCAGGTGGCTCCTTCATCGTGGCGACAGGTCCGGCAGCAGACACGCCACTGCCACATGGAGCAGCTCAACCGCTTTCGTTTTCGCCACCGTCCAATCGACTATCTTGCTGCTTTAGAAATGCGCTGGGAGCAAACCACCGGTACGAGTGTATTGCCCCCATAGTTACAAAAACCCGCGTCCTGGAACTATCCCAGGGCGGCTATCTGAGTAAAGCAGAAAACGTGATCTTAATCGGTAATCCAGGATTAGGAAAATCGCATATCGCAACAGGTCTTGCCTTAGCCGCATGCAGGCAAGGCAAGAAGGTTCGGTTCTTTGGTGTAGCTGGCCTGGTGAATGATTTGCTTGCTGCGAAAGACGGATTGCGCCTCTCAAAGTTCATCAAACCACTCACGAAACTTGACCTGGTGGTACTGGATGAATTGGGTTTCATTCCCTTTTCAAAAGAGGGAGGGCAAGTGCTGTTTCAACTCTGCTCTGACCTCAACGAACGGGTATCTATCATCATCACTACGAATTTGCGTTTTGCTGACTGGAATGGCATTTTTGGGGAATCAAATACAGCGAGATACCCCACTCTTTGAAGAGTTATCAGGTGAAGTAACGATTACGGATCCAACCCATCCCCTTTACGGCCACACCCTCCCGTGTATTTCAGTACGGGTCAATCGCAGCAAAACGCATGTGACCGTGCTCCTGCCAACAGGAAGACGCCGCTCCGTTCCTCGGTCGGCAACCGATTTGGAACGCCCGAGAGAGGATGTCTCGCATGATCCCCCCTTGCCTGTGATCTCGGTACGCACTATCCTTCCTCTAGCACGTTTTGTGCAGGCACTCAAGCAGGCAAAGGAGGAAAGGCATGCGCAGAAATCAATTGAGAGCATCCACCCATGCGACCCCGATTCTACCCGTTCCACCAACGATCTGGCACCAGCTTCCCGTGAGCAGCCAGCAGCAACTCGCTCACCTGGTCGCCCAACTCATTCAGCGCGTCCGACAAGCCGTATGCGACAAGGAGAGGAACCATGAGTACTGAGTTCTTGCATGTCACGCCCACGACAGCTCAGCGGGCGAAAATGGCCTACGTCTACATTCGACAATCCTCCCTCATGCAGGTGACCCGCCATGCGGAGAGCACCGATCTGCAGTATTCGTTAGTGGAACGCGCTGTGGCACTCGGGTGGCCACGTGAGCGGGTGGAACTCATTGATGAAGATTTGGGCAAATCAGGAGCACAAGCTGAGGCACGCGGTGGCTTCCAACGGCTGCTTGCCGAGATTAGCCTGGCGAGAGTCGGCCTGGTACTCAGCTTTGATGCTTCCCGCCTGGCTCGTAACAATCGTGATTGGTATCAATTGCTGGAGGTCTGCTCAATCTTTGGCACGCTCATCGCCGACGGCGAACGACTCTACGATCCACGACTCTACCACGATCGATTACTGTTGGGGTTGTCTGGAATGATGAGCGAAGCGGAGCTTCACCATATCAAGCAACGCATGCATGCCGGGGCACGACACAAAGCCGAACGAGGGGAACTGCGCCTGGGGCTTCCTGTGGGACTCGCACGCGGGCTTTCTGGAGAGGTGGTGTTGCATCCCGATGAAGAAGTGCAGGCACGCATTCGTCTGGTGTTTCAGAAGTTTCGTGACATGCGCTCGGCGCGGGGCGTCATGTGTTATCTGCGGGAGGCGCACTTGCCGCTGCCGGTTCGTCCTCTGCGTGGACCCGCTCCTCACGAGGTCATCTGGCAAGAGGCGCGAGCAAGTAGCGTGCGTGATATTCTCCAGAACCCGGCCTACGCCGGAACGTATGTCTATGGACGAAAAGTCCTCGATCCAACCAGACGCAGGCCTGACGCACCTTCCAGCGGGCATGTGCGACAGCCCATTGACAAATGGGAGATTTGTCTGCACAATGTGTATCCGGCCTACATTACGTGGGAAGAATTTCTGGCCAATCAGGCGCAGTTACGTGCGAATCAGTTGAACTACCGGGAGGACCTACACGGCGTGGCACGCAAAGGACAAGCCTTACTCCAGGGGATCGTGCGCTGTGGCTACTGTGGCGCAATCCTGCATCTGCGTTACTCTGGTCCGCACGGAGATTTCCCCGTGTATGTCTGTAGCAACGATCAACACCAGTTTGGAGGCAAGCGGTGCCAGGAAGTACGAGCGATTGCGTTGGATACGCACGTGGAGCACCGCTTCCTGGAAGCATTACGTCCAGATCAAGTGGCACTCGCTTTGGCAGCCCTTGCCCAACTGGAGCAAGCAGATCGTGCTGAGCGCAAGCAGTGGGAGTTGCGCCTGGAGCGGACACGCTACGAGGCCATGCGTGCTGAACGCCAGTATCAAACGGTTGAGCCAGAAAATCGGCTGGTGGCTCGTTCGCTGGAACGACAATGGGAAGAGAAATTACGTGCAGTGGAAGCCGTTGAGAAAGAGTACCAGGCCTGGAGCTATCATCGCCGCATGGCAGTCACTGATGCGGATCGAGAGGCTATCGTCGCATTGGGC
>CATPCK010001011.1 GCA_955652655.1 uncultured Ktedonobacteraceae bacterium
CGGTTAAAAAATACTCGACGTACAATGGGAAGAAGATCAGGTAGAGTTGTAGCAGTAGGGCCGCTAATACTGCCCCACACCAGCTGTTACGGAAACGGATTCTTTTATTAGGGACGATCAAATAGATGGCCTGGAACAGTACGTATGAAGCTATCAAGCCTCCCAGGTATTCAACCATATTGGTGATGCCGCCTGACATGTGGCCCAAAGGAGTATTTTGCAGTACAGTAATTGCTAATGACGGTACAGTCCCCGCGATGATCGTGATGGGTACAAGTACGATGAATAGCAGAAGCATGCCCATCGCCATTACATTCTGGGCGATAAATCTCCTGGGGCGCAGGTGATAGATGATACCAAAACAGTTTTCAATGAGCACGAAGAAGCGCGATCCGTTGAAGATAGCGAATGCAATCGAGCTAACCCATAGGATACCGGAAGCCTTCAAAAGCTCCTCGCGTGCGGCATTGAGGATAGCTGCGATTTGTGTTGCTGTTGCCGATGGAAAGAAGACAACGATGTTGTTCACAAGTCTACTAAATGCCTGCTGATCCAGTCCACCCAGAAAGATACCAAGTATGGCCAGCAGCGCAAGAAAGAAGGGGAATATTGCCAACAACAGGTTATATGCCAGGGCAGCGGAAAGGGTCCACGACCAGTCGTTGTTAAATTTGCTCCAAAAATCCTGTAAGGGCTTTATGGCCTTCATACCTCTTTGGAGCGTTCCTTCATTTTTCTGTTTCTCGCTATTTGCAGGTGATGCTTTTTTCTCCGCCATAGCTTTTCCTCGAGGGTATTTCTCAATGACGTTGCAGAGAGCCATTTGACGTTTTATCTCAGGCGCACTATGCTTAGTATATATAACTTACAAGATACCACTATTGAAGAGCTAAAGAAATGGATACGAACGAAACCAGCTTGAAAGATACTCAAACAGATTCACACGACACAAAACCCACGACCTCGTGGAGGGTCTGGGTCAAGACTGCGCGCCCTTTTTCATTGACCGCGACTGTCAGCCCAATACTGGTGGGGACAGCAGTAGCTGCCTACGATGGAACATTTCACCTCGTGAGCTTCCTGGCAGCTTTGTTCTCATCCCTTTTTCTGCAGATCGGTGCGAATTACTTCAACGAATACTTTGACTACCGCTATGAGCTTGATACCGCTGAATCCCTGGGAGCTTCCACGGTGATCTTCCGGCATGAAATGACGGCGGCGCAGGTACTCGCTGGAGGTATTGGCAGCTTTGCCATCGCGGCTGTACTCGGCCTCGTGCTGATCTATACCAGTGGCCTGGCGATTATCCTGTTTGGACTGGCCGGTATGGCCATTGCCTACTTTTATAGCGCGAAGCCGTTCAAATTCGCGACACGTGGGCTGGGGGATATCCTGGTCTACATCGCGATGGGTTTGCTGATGACCTGGGGGGCCTACTACGTACAGATTCCCCGCTGGTCGTGGGAGGCATTTTTCGCCAGCGTGCCCGTCGGCTTTCTGGTCACCGCTATTCTCAATATGAACAATGTGCGTGACTACCACGACGACCTGGCAGTACACAAACGAACGCTGCCTGTGCGCCTCGGCCAGGTCTTTGGCAAGCGTTTCCACGCCTTTCTCCTGGTAAGTAGCTACATAGCGGTGACGCTTTTTGTGCTGCTGCGGCTGCTTCCATTCTACAGCCTGGCGGTCTGGATCACTTTTCCGCTGGCCTTTAGCAATGTACGCACGGTGTTGAGCGCAACCGATCGCAAAGTATTTGCCATTGGTATCAAGCGAACCGCGCAACTTCATCTACAATTCGGAGTGATGTTGGCTTTGGGCATTGCGGTAGCGGCGATAGCCAGAATCGTTCTATAGAAAAACAGGATAAGACATGACTGAAAACATAGTTTTAGAGGAAAAATTTCGTGAGACTGGTGGCAAACGCCCCTATGTGCAGCGCCTTTTTGGACGGATTGCCCGCATATACGATCCAATGAATCGTTTGATGAGTTTTGGGCTGGATCGGCGCTGGCGCGCATTTGCTGCGCGCTACCTGGCGCTGGGAACCGGCGAACTCGGACTTGATCTGGGTACTGGCACGGCGGACCTCTCCATAGAAGTTATTCGTCGTTCCGGGCCAGGAACGCGCATGATCGGCATGGATATTACACCAGAGATGCTTGATTTTGGACGCGCCAAGATTGCGCGTCTAGGGCTACAGGACCAGATTGAGCTGCGGGCCGGCGATGCTGAAGCGATTGACCTGCCGGACAACAGTGTTGATGGTTGCTGCTCTGCCTTCACCGTACGCAACTTGACCGATATTCGCCAGGGCTTCCGTGAAATGCTGCGCGTGGTACGGCCGGGAGGACGCGTTGTCTGCCTGGAGATCAGCCATCCGCCCGGCAAAATATTCGGTTCCCTCTTTCATTTCTACTTCTACAGGCTTGCCCCGTTATTCGGTACGATCATTGGAAAGGCCTTTGAAGAGTACAACTACCTGCCAAATTCGCTGACGACCTTTCCTGATGCGCCCTCGCTCAAAGCCATAATGGAGGAAGTCGGCTGGAGCGATGTGCGGTTCTACAGGCTGAACGGGGGTATCGTCGCGGTACACGTGGGAACGAAGCCAACATAGATGATTGCGCCGCAGCCGTCCTTCATGTAAGATACTTCAAATTGTCGTGCTGTATATTGTGTTGTTGCGGGTTGGGCAGCGATGAGAATCAGGAGAAAAAGAGCATGGATACCACAGTCACCATCGAATTTACC
>CATPCK010001012.1 GCA_955652655.1 uncultured Ktedonobacteraceae bacterium
CATGAGAATCGGAGTATTTGACCATGCGCGAATCCGCCTGCAAACTTCGAAGCCATCTATAGCCGGCAGCATTATATCCAGGATCACTATGTCAGGATGCAGGCGCGCATGTAAGGCGAGTCCATCGGCGCCATCTTTCGCGACCGCGATGTCATAACCTGCATCCTTCAAGTAGAGGCTGAGCAGGTGAATAATACCTTCTTCATCTTCAATAATAAGAACTTTTTTAGACATCTTCAGTTCTAACTCCACCCTGTGCGGCAACTTGTATCATCGTATAGTATCATACCATGAGTGCCTGCCTTAGGGACTACATCTGCGCCGCTTTTGCTAAATCTTGAGCAAATCTTGAAGTTTACCGGACAAATCCTTCACCTCTCGGTAGTATGATGTAAGTGTCACACGGAGGGTGTGACAAAAATAGCTCAATAAACGTGAGAAAGTAAGCGAGATAAACATATGAAAAAACGCACAAAATTCATCTTTGGTGGAGCAGCCCTGTTATTACTGGCGATGCTCTCCGGCGCTTTCTTCGCAGGTCCACTACTGGCTATGGCTAATGGTAGCCAGACTGCGGCGACTAAACCTACTGCTATCAATCCCTACTGCGGGCAATACCTGCAGGACCTGGCACAGCGGTTGAACGTCCCGGTCAGCACGCTGCAACGGTACAAACTGGCGTCCATGGAAGACGTTTTGAACCAGCTCGTGAAAGATGGGAAATTGACTCAGTCTCAGGCGGACGCCATTAAGCAGCGCCTTACATCTCATCGCGCATGCAGTGGCAATGGGTTCCATTGGGAACGCGCCATCACCAGTCAGTTCCTGGCGAAGTATCGCCCTGACATGGCAAGTGATGTTGCCCAGGGGCTACATCTCAGCACGAACCAGCTTGTTACCGAGTTGAAGTCGGGCAAGAGCTTGAACACTATCGCGACTACGCAGCACGTCACTTCAGCGCAATTGCGCACCATTGTGTCTAACGCGGCCCACGACGCCCTCAACAAGGCAGTCAGCGCTGGCGACCTGACACAGGCTCAGTCTAACTCGATCTCGCAGTTCTTGCAGAAGCACCCCCAGTTCCTGGATCATCTGCTGAACCGGCACTATGGTAAAAAAGGAACAGGGTCCTAAGCGGCCGTGAGTGAGGAAGCCAGGAAACAGCATACAACTTTCTTTCCTTCTTCTCTCTCGTGCTAACGGAAAGGGCAGGTACCATGGGGATTGTACCTGCCCTTTCCGTTTTTTAGCTTTAATGGGTAACTAGGGCTTCTCTAAGAGTTCCAAAAGTACTCCATTGGTTCCCCTGGGATGAAGAAAGATGGCACGCCCTTCGGCGGCGACGCGTGGCTGCTTATCCAGCACCGGTGCCCCTTTTTCTTGCATTTCTGCCAGCGCTGCATCGATATCTTCCACTTCCAGGCAAACGTGATGCAGACCTTCCCCGCGCTTCTCTAAGAATTTTGTCAAGCTGGAATCGGGTGTAGTTGGCTCGATAAGCTCGATCTCGCTTCCACCCGGGCCGCCCATAGGGAGAAAGGCTATGCGCACCTGCTCGCCAGGCACCTCCTTTATCTCACCTGGAGTGATACCCAATGTATCGCGATAGAAAAGCAGCGCCTGCTCGATATCCCGCACAATGATGGCAATGTGGTCAATGCGTTTCGGCATGTATTGCTCTCTCCACCTGGCTCTTTAAGACCCTGGCCATCTATTTTCTACGAAGCACTTGGCGCTTCGTCCCTTTGGCAGCCTGTGAGGTGAAAATCCGTTTTGCGCAGTAAATGCGGAATGATGGCAAAGAGACCCAGGCTCAATTGAATAGAACTCGTGATGGTACGCATGGCCATCAATGCGCCAATGCGCACCTCTTCGCTGTAGTGAAGCAAATCCGCCATCTGCTCAAATTCGGCCTGGGTCAACACCTCATATGTCAAATCGGGCTTGACAAGGATGCTCAAATCAAGATCGACGTAGGATAGGCGCTCAATCTCAATCGTGGCGGGTTGAATGATGGTCGCATAGGTATATTTCAGTACCCGTTCGTCATAAAAGGCGCTGAATGCGTACCAGCGTTGTGGCCAGTAAAATTGTATACAGTTGTAGCGAAGCGGACGTGGGTTTGTTGACCAGTGCATAAGTGTTCCGGCAGGCAGCCAGAGGCGCAAACAGTCACTCGATACCGCTGCCAATGGCTCATCACTCAGCCGTGTGTTCTGATCAAGCCTGCAGGCTCGCCAGGATCCTCGCACCATCTGGTCATAACTGCGACTCTCCACCCGAAAGTCTGGTTGCATGATTGATCTCCCTTCCATCAGACCTCATAGTACGCAAATTCCTTGATATCGTCAAGCCCGGAAACAAATAGTCCCAGGGCTTTTCGGGGACATGTCTGCTTTCCTCACGAAACAATTCTCTATTACAGCTAAGATCGCTTGAAAGCCCTCGTCATTCATGCGGGGGATGAAAAGCGTTCCTTATTGAGGCTTGGGCAATGGGGGATATGTTGACAGCTTATATTGCATCATATATACTTGTTTACACGTAGTATGCGCACGAACAACATACCGTACACATCATCGTGTACCACATCATCTGGTGTCCCAAACGAAGGCGCAAGGTGCTACAGGGCAAAGTAGCCGAACGCTTCGAGCAGATTGTTCATGAGGTTGCTCATGAAAAGGCATGGGAAGTCATCGAGCTTGCTATTCAACCTGATCATGTGCATCTGTTTCTTCGTTCCAATCCCTATACCCCGCCAACGTATATGGCGAGACTCATCAAGGGACGTTCTTCTCATGTACTCAGAGAGGAATTTTCCCATCTCATGAGAATGCCCTCCTTGTGGACACGCAGTACCTTCTATTCGACAGCAGGCCATGTCAGCGCTGACATCATTCAGCAGTCTATCGAAAGGCAGAGCAGGACATGAGCAAAACCACGCGCCAGGTACGTCTGTATCCAACGCCTCTCCAATCTCATCTGCTTATGGCTCACTGCCAGGAATATATCAGCACGGCCAATGTTCTGGTTGCAGCTTTCGATAGCGGTGTCCTGGAAGGAAAAGTCAGTACCAAAGATTTCAGCGCATGCCTTCCAAGTGCCGTCAAAAATCAAGCGTTGCGGGATGCTCAATCTCTCTTCAAACGTTCTTGTGAGCTTGGCAGTCTCCCTCTCCTCAAAAAGCCCATCTGTCAATGGAACAATCAGAACTGGCGCATACAGGATAACATGCTCATTCTTCCTGTATGGAGAGACGGGAAAACGCAACAAGAACGCATCCGATGCGCTGATATGGCAATGGAAGGAAAAGGAGGGATACTGCGTATCAAAAAGAAGCGGGGCAAGTGGATAGCAGATATTGCCTTGACGACGGAGGATGCTCCACCAACGGAGGGGCAAGCCGTTATGGGTGTTGATCTTGGGATCAAAATCCCAGCTGTGGCTCATGTCAGGGGCAAGGGAACGCGCTTCTTTGGGAATGGCAGATATCAACGTCATATGCGCCGACGCTTCTACAGCCGACGTAAGAAGCTTCAGAAGGCGAAGAAAACTCGCGCCATCAAGAAAAGCCAGGGCAAAGAGGCGCGTTGGATGAAAAATATCAACCATCAGCTTTCCAGACAGATTGTCACCCATGCCCAAGAGCAAGGGGTGGGCACGATCAAAGTAGAGGCCCTTGCAGGCATCCGCAAAGGCACCACATGTACAAGTGGTGGGGCCAAAGCCCGCAAAAACAACCGCATGAAAAACAGTTGGAGCTATTATCAGTTGACGATGTTCCTCACCTACAAAGCGCAACGGCTTGGTATCAAGGTTGAACAGATAGACCCTGCTTATACCAGCCAGGAATGTCCCGCTTGTAGCGCACGCAACAAAGCGCAAGACCGAACCTATGTCTGTGCTGAATGTGGTTGGGTAGGACATCGGGACAAAGTGGGAGCCATCAACATCAGCCGAAGGGCTGGC
>CATPCK010001013.1 GCA_955652655.1 uncultured Ktedonobacteraceae bacterium
CCGAAAGGGAGATTCCATCCCGCCGCCACATGTTTGTTGGTCAACATGAAGCCTTGTTCGCCGACCACGAACCCGGTGCCCGAGCCCTCTCCTTCAATAGCGATATTGCTCCGGTTGTCGTCTTCCAGAGTGAGCCAGCGGACGATGAGGTCGCCCGACCGCACGTAGGCCGGTAAAATCTCTTTCTTCTCACCGTTTGCTTCATGATCTAGGAACGTCTGATGGAAAACCGGTTTGCCGGTTGTTTGATCATAGAGACGCCAGTGCAGGTCGATCCGGGCCGTGGCGTTGCCGTATTGGTTGACGATGTCCTGCGCATTTAGCCCGCGGTCTTCCGCGGTCTTCTGCGCGAGATCGGCCTGTTGTTCGTCCACCGTTTTGGCCATCTCCTCCTTCGTTCGTTGCAGTTCGGCGCGTTCCGCTTGTTGGTCACGGATTTGTTTCCAATAAAAAGCGCCGCCGCCCAACGCCACGACAGCGACAAGGCCCGCGAGCGAGGAAATCCAGACGCGGCTCGTCGCCCGGCGCTCTTCGCCGAGCAGATGGAGCACGGTTTCCTTGCCGACGCCCACCTTCGGCGGTGGCTCGAACTTCTGAACCGGCGGCTCGATGCCCTTATCGCTTGCCAAAACCGCGTCCCGAGCCGCGATCCCGGCGGTGTCGATGACCCGCGTCGCCGCGGCGTCGCCAACGTCGATGACCCGCGTGCGCGCCACCAAATTGGCCGGCCGGGGTTGCACGTCGAAAACGAACTTCAGCCCGTTCTTGCCCAGTTCGATCGAATCCTCGGGCAGGAGCTCCTCCTCCCCCTTGATCTGTCTACCATTGAGAAAAGTCCCGTTGTTGCTGCCGAGATCGGCGAGACGGAACGAGATTTGATCGCCGCGAACCACGCGGATCACCGCATGGCGGCGGCTCACAACATCGTCGCGCGACGCGTCGAACGCTATATTCGACTTGGGATCGCGGCCAATGGTTATTTCGTTTACCCCGGCAAGAGAAATATGTTCGATCTGATTGGCCTTGGAGCCGGAAAGATGACGGATGACGATTTGTTCCACGCCGTTATTGCTCATGGCGCTGTTTCCTCCACACGTAGCAATTTCTATACCCCGACTCATTGAAGACTCGGGAGAAAATCCTTGCATTTCGTGGTTTGGCGGATTCCGATGGTCGCATGATTCGAGGCGGTTTCCTTGGCGAAGAGGATCGCGAAAAGCTGATCGCGCTGGCGCGCGATGGCTCAACGGCCAGTCGCGTGACGCGCCGAGCCAACGCCGTGGTGCTCTTGGACGCGGGGTGGAGCTGCCGGGAAGTCGCCGATGCGTTGCTCTTGGACGACGACACGATCCGGAGTTGGCGCAAACTCTTCGAGCAACGCGGGATCGAAGGCCTGACCAGCTTCGAGATGGGCGGGAGCGCGGGCTTTTTGAGCGCCGCGCAAGAAGACGATTTGAAGGCTTGGGTCGCGGCGACCTTGCCGCGCGCGACGCGCCAGGCCGGCGCCTTTATCGAGCAGGAATTCGGCCTCGTCTACGAAAGCCGCTCGGGACTGATCGCGCTTCTGCATCGTCTGGGCCTCGAATACCACAAACCGAACGAGATTCCACGCAAGCTCGACGAAGAGAAGCAGAAGGCGTTCATCGCGAGCTATGAAAAGCTCATGAATTCCTTGGCCGACGACGAGGCCGTGCTGTTCATGGACGCCGTGCATCCGACCCATGCCGCGCAGCCTGTCGGTTGTTGGGCGCCGAGCCAAGAGAAACTCGCGATCGAGCAGACGAGCGGACGTCAGCGCATCAATATTCATGGCGCGATCGACCTCGAGACCGGGCAAACCCGAATGATCGAGGTCGAAACCGTCGACGCCTTATCGACGATAAGGCTCCTGGAATCGATCGAGGCGCTTTATCCGATGCTGGCGCTCATCCATGTCTTTCTCGACAATGCGCGCTATCATCACGCGAGGCTCGTGCAGGAATGGCTGGCCCGGCCAGGCCGCCGGATCAGGCTGCATTTCATCCCGGCCTACTGCCCGCACTTGAACCCGATCGAGCGGTTGTGGGGCGTCATGCACAAGCATGTCACGCATAACAAATGCTACGCCACATGCGCGCAGTTCGCTGACACGACGCTCGGATTCTTGCGAGAAAAGGTTCCCCGAAACTGGGCGGATTTCCGTGATTCGGTCACCGACAATTTCCGCGTCATATCGCCCAAGGATTTTCGGATTGTGACGTGAACAGGGTATATCTAGATTTATCACGCTCTAGCGCAAACGAATGAGTTCACTCTTGCATCTCGCCTCGATCCGCCTCATGCTCCGAAAACTTTGCAATGCATAATCAACTTTCCGGACCGGCTCTGAGGCGATAAAGGCTTAGAGAGTTGGTTGACTAATACCAAGTCTCGAAGAGAGTTACCCGTCGGCCCCCGCCGTCATGGCCGGGCTTGACCCGGCCATCCAAACCTGCAGCTTCCGTCAATGGATGCCCGGGTCAAGCCCGGGCATGACGGTGGGAGTCACGAACAATGAGATTTGGTATTAGCTTCCAACCGGCTCCGATGGCCGGTTGTTTTTTGGGAACCGTCCGATGAAAGTCCGCAACTCATTGAAAACCCTACGCACGCGCCACCGCGCCAACAGTATGCCCAGGCTAGCGAGCCACCGCCGCCCATCCAGAGGATTCATCCGGATGAGACCTACGAAACAGACCAGAAAGCCAAACACTCTTTGGAGTACTGGAGGAACGATCTCGCGGACTCCACTCCAGCCCCATCGTGGGCGTGCGGCATTTTTTTGAATTTGTTCGACTTGATGTCCGCCCACGCTAAGCCTCGAATATCAACGCGCTTCACCTATCCGCCTGCACCGGCGAAGGGGCTCGATGCCTGGCGCGGATGGGTCCGCCGGGAAGCCGCCAATGTTCGCCGCACGGCCATCGCCTGACTGGTTTTGTCGCAG
>CATPCK010001014.1 GCA_955652655.1 uncultured Ktedonobacteraceae bacterium
CTGTTAACGAACTGGCTCGACACGATGCAGCGTTTCAGCGGGACAGCGAGTCCAGAACTATGGACGGAAACTGTGGATGCCTGGCAGACATCAGTGAAACAGACCCTGGATGCGCAGGAAGAATGGATTCGTCAATGGACCGGGACCCTGGCCAACACCAAGGAGGTACCCCAGGAGCTACAGGACCTGACTCGACAGGGGCAGGAACAACTGCTGCGTTGGATCGACGTTGAGCGACAACTCTGGCAGAACTGGTTCAATATTGTGAAGGACATCAATTTTAAGGTGGAACCTGGAACGAGCGCACAGGCAGGGAGCAACCTGCTGCAACTCTGGCAAGATTCTGCACGCAAGATGATCGAGACGCAGACTGCGTTAGCCCAGCAGTGGACGTCGGGTTTCTCTGGCACGAAGACCAAGGAAAAATGACGACAGGGGCTTGATCCTGGCGACCGCAAGGGTCTTGCATGGCGACCGCAAGGGTCGCCACTACATCACTGTTCAATTTGTGCATGAGAGATGTAGTGGCGACCCTTGTGTATGGCTTCCCACCATCGTCAACAAAGCGACTTCCCGACATCGTGACCATTTCAATCGGTTGGCCGTTTGTTTGACGTCGTTCCCTTCTTTGAAGGTGACACGATGGTGGGAAGCCATACACTTGCGCCAGCAGGTGATTGTGGCAGTTTGCCTCGACATGTTACAATCCCATCAGCAGCAGACATAGCGGGACGTGAGGGAAAGAAAGTATGTCGACAGAGCAGCAGGAACAGAGGCAGCGTAAAACACGGGAGCGCAAGCAACTCCAGGAGCGGCGCTTCATCATCATTAGCGTCGCCATTCTTTTGCTGGTTGGCGCCACGATTCTCTGGATATTGAACAGCCAGGGCATTATTCAGGGTTCCTGGTCGGGTATCCTGCTGATCATTTTTACTGTTGCCGGCATCATTATCGGGCTTTTCCAATGGCTCTACCCTCTCTCTTCCCCTCCATCCCAGGCCCAGCCACACGCGGCTACTGCTGCCACGATGCCGGCCCCACAGATCATCGTACATGTGCCACCAACTGCATCCACGCCTTCCCTGCCTGCGCCTGTGGAGAGGGCACCCTATCGTGGTATCGTAGGTGTGCCTCCGCCGACCGACCCGAGGACCATTCAACAGCGCCAGAAAGCGGTGCAGGACATTTACAGCAGGCTACTGCGACAGGATATTACCGCTATCGCGCTGACAGGTATTGCCGGGGTCGGCAAATCAACGCTGGCCGCGCTGGTCTATCGCTACGCGGAGGAGCAGCGCAGCGCGGGCAGCGGCATCTTCACGGCTGAGTCCCTCTGGCTCAACGTCGATTCTTCTGTCACCATGGCTGACCTGGCGGGTAACCTTTTTGAGGCGCTGCATCAGCCAATGCCGGACTTCGCCAACCTGTCCCTGCAGAACCAGGCGCTGGCCCTGTTCAACGCGCTGAATGCAGCAGAAGATGCGCGGCTGATCATCTTCGATCAATTTGAGAACCTGCTTGACTGGCAAAGCGGACACGCGCTGGCGGACCGGCCAGGGGTGGGAGAGTGGATTGACGCCATCAATAGCCAACCATGCAGGTGCCGTATCCTTCTCACCACGCGCCTGTGGCCACAGGGAACCCGCGCATATCCTCCGACATATATGCAGGAGTATTTCGTCAGAGGATTGGAGGTAAATGAGGGGATTGAATTGCTGCGCAAGCTGGGCGTAGAGGCAGATGAACAAGGGCTGCGTACCGTCGTGGAACGTTGCGCGGGTCACGCCTTCGCATTGGCACTGCTGGCATCGCTGCTGCGCAATCGCCACCTCAGCCTGACAACCTTCTTTCAAGACCCAACGTACGCGCAATTGTGGTCGGGCAATATCGCGCGTAACCTGCTCGACTACATCTATAAGCAACAACTGGATGCCGCCCAGCGCAGGCTGCTGTTTGCCTTCTCAATCTATCGCGAGCCTGTTCCACTGCACGCAGCTCAGGCAATCATTGAAGAGAGCGAAGCGGTTGCAAAGGTGCAATCCGACCTTGATGCGCTGCTGAGCCAGCACTTGCTGCAGGCCGCCGGTGAAGGCAACTACCAACTGCACACTATTGTTGCGAACTACGCGCAGGGTCACTTCATCGAAGGAGATGAACGAGCCAACCGGGCGGCATTACAGGCAGCACATGTTAAGGCGGCTCAATACTATCTCAAGCAAGCAGAGACACACTACCCTTCACCTGTGAAGCGCCAGCATATGAGCGACATGGAGCCTTTGATCGAGGCGGTCTGGCAGTACTGCCAGGCCGAGCAATGGCAAGAAGCCTACAGATTGATGGAAGAAAACAGCATATACAGAAACCTCAAAAACTGGGGTGGAGATGCTATCCTGCTAGAATTATATACATTACTCTTGCCGCCGGAAAAATGGCAGGCGGAGAGATTGCAGGCGGCGCACATCTACAATAACCTGGGCGTGCTCTACCGCGCACTGGGAAGGATGCAACAGGCGCGTGAGTATATTGAGCGCGCTCTACGTATTTACGAGAAAGAAGGAGACCGCGTAGATGAGAGCTGGTCCCTGAATCACCTCGGCCGGGTCTACTCGCAAATAGGCAACAAGGAGCAGGCGCGTGCATATTATGAACAGGCATTGAGGATCTGCCAGGAGGAGGGCGATCACCCGGGGGAGGCAACCGCGCTGAATAACCTGGGTTGGGTCTGCAATGCGCTGGGTCAGACTGAGCAAGAGCAGAAGTACTACGAACAGGCTTTGAGCATCTTCAGGGAGATCAGAGATCGCGGGGGAGAGGGCTCAACGCTCAATAATCTCGGTCGAGCCTTCAATGACCTGGGGCAGCACGCGAAAGCGCAGGAGTACTACGAGCAGGCGTTGCGCAACTTTCGTGAGACGAACAATCGCAGGGGAGAGGGTTGGACGCTGAGTAACCTGGGCAAAACGTACTATGCGCGGGGGCAGTTGGATGAGGCACACCAATACCTCGAGCAGGCATTGCGCATGCGACGCGAAGTGGACCGCAGGGGAGCGGGAAGAACGCTTAACAACCTGGGTGCAGTGTACGCGAGCATGGGGCAGGGAGAACAGGCGCGAGCGTGCTACGAAGAGGCTTTGAGTATTAATAGAGCAATGGGCGACCGTGAAGGTGAAGGCAAAACGTTGCGCAATTTTGGCAGGCTGTATCTCGCAGAGCGGAACTACTCCATTGCCCTTGCCGCGCTCTTGCTCGCCCAGCGTCTCCTTGATGAGCTACAAAGCCCCTACCGCCATAGCGCGCAAGAAGGGCTGGATGCTCTCCGGCAAGAGATCGGCGAAAAGCAATTTGCCGAGCTGCGCACAAAGGTGGAGCCCCAGGCGTCGCAGATAGTCAAAGAGGCGCTGGGGTAGGTTTTTTGAGGGTAGATCATCACATTCGTAGGGGCGGGGGTGGCTGGGATGATGGGAGGGGACGCTTGCGTCGC
>CATPCK010001015.1 GCA_955652655.1 uncultured Ktedonobacteraceae bacterium
AACCACGGCGCGCTGTCCATCGAGACTTTGCTGCCAAAACGACCATAGCCCACGTTGGGCCAGTAGCAGACCTCGCCATTGCGCACCCGCACCAGGTCGGTCAGACCATCGCCCGACATATCGGCCAGGTAGATGGACTGCGTGCCATCGGCAAACACCAGCTTTGGGCCGATCTCCTCATCGAAGGGCTTGCTGACGTACTGTGCCGGGCCAAATCCGTCTTCCGCCAGCGATTGATGCCAGGCAAACGCTTCATGCTCTGTAATCAACACATCGGCCAGCCCATCGCCATCCAGATCGACAAAGCGCAGGTTGGCGTCCTGCCACGCTATCTCTGGCAAGGAGGCAAAGGTCGCAAAATTCTCCCAATGCTGATCCCCAGTCCGCTTGAAAAAACCAGGGACAGAACCCGCAAAGTTCACCAGGTCCAGGCGGCCATCACCGGCAAGGCTCAGCAGTTGCTGGTGAGTACTATTAAGAGCTACCAGCGAAGGTTTCTGCGCAACCACCTCCAACGGCCCAAAGTGCCCATCCCCCAGATTAGGTTTATAGAACCAGGCATCAGCCTGCTCTGTCAGAATGCCCGCAACACCCTCTGCGTCCAGGTCCACCCAGCGATAGTTTCGTCCATCCAGACCGGCGGGCAGGTTCTCCAGGTTGGCCGTGTCAATCACCTGCACATCCCCCTGAATCACCGCCTGACTGTAGGCAAATTCAAGTAGAGGCAGCGATTGCTTCAGATAGCTGCCGTCCTGCTGGCGCTTGTAGCCATTCTGTGTGGCCGACGCGATAAACGAGGCGAGCGGGTTTCCACGAGTGAGATCATCGGGGTTGTTGCGCGTGTTCTGATAGACGAAATCGGTTGAACGGACCAGGCAGTCCTGCCCGGCGGTTGTCTCGTTGGGAAAATGATGGAACACCAGGACGCGCTGGCAGAGGCGATAGGTACGCACTTCAAAGCACGCGCGATGGGAGGAAAAGGGATCATTGCGGCAGAGCCAGGGCCGCATCTCGGCAGGTGTAGGCGTCGCAGCATCATGTTCGCCATAATCAAAGACGACCTCAAACATCCAGCTCATTTGCGCGAGATCAGGCTGCACCAGATGCGTGATCAAATTGCCATACTTGATCCGTTTCAGGTAGCGATTGGCCGCGCGACTGATCGTTGTCCGGTTGCTCTCGTTGGCCTGCGACTGATCAACGTTGTCCGAATCCTCGGCCTTATACTCATAGACCACCGCGTTCCCTCTGTCGTCATAGCTCGCGCAGATCAGCCAGGTGAAAATACGCTGCGGGTGCCCGGTCTTTGCCGCTTCCGCCGGGTCGAAGATCCTGGAATTGTTATCCTTACCATACAGCGTAGTGACATTATCTTTACTGATCGAACGCCAGTGGATCTCGCCCGTTTGCGTATCTGTCCAGCGTTCGATGCGGGAGAATAGCCCTTCGATGCGCGGTCGATACTGCTGGATACGATAGGTGATGCCATTCACGGTACGCGTGGCCGGCTGCCGCTGCCACTGGTCCCCCACCCTGGTCAGCACCGGTACCAGGTCCTCCGCACCGGAGATAAGAAAGATATCCGACTCTTCCCCATCGACATATTGGGGCAGTCCCTTATCGGTACGGCGAGTGATGGAGGGTAGAGACAGGTGCCAGCCAAAACCAAAGGGTCCATTGCCCGCCCCGGAATCGTAGGAAAGAGAGAGCTGCGGGCCAAAGCCAGAGCGGCCAGGGCTGGTGGCAATAGGCACAGTCAGTGCGCCGGTGCCGGTCACCGGGTTGGCGGCGAATTTTTCACCGATGCCGTGAATGGCCCCTCCACCCTTTGGAAGAGACACGGACGGGGGGCTTATCTGGTTTTTGCCAGCACCGCTCTTCCCGTCCTGGTTTGAAGTTCCAGTTGAGTTGGTGAGCACAGCATGGTCCCTTTACCTCTAAGATCGCACGAAGGCCCCTGCTTTCAAAGCATGAGGATGAAGCGCGTTCCTTGTTTGGGGCAGGTATGGAGCGGCTTCCCGCTTGCATCCCTGCTCAGTTTGTGCTACAATAACAACATGCGTAAGATGTTTCAGTATCGTATCTTTCCCACAAAGAAGCAAGAAACAAAGCTCAACAAGACCTTGGAAGAGTGCCGTTGGCTATATAACCACTTGCTCGAAAAGCGTAAGGAGACCTACGAGCATACTGGCAAGGGTCTCACACTCTACGGGCAACAATCCACCTTTCCGATCCTGAAACAGGAACGCCCTTCCTTGGATACAGTCCATTCCCAGGTCTTGCAGAATGTGGCGGTACGTGTTGATCTGGCCTTCAAAGCCTTCTTCCGCCGCTGCAAAGAGCGTGCGCAAGACCCAGGCTTCCCTCGTTTCAAGGGAAAGAACAGATATGACTCCTTCGCCTTCCCTCAGAGTGGATTCAGTATCACGCATGATGAGCGTGTCACCCTCTCCAAGATTGGAAGTATCAAAATGGTCTACCATCGGCCCATCAAAGGCAAGGTGAAGACCTGTACAGTTCATCGTTCCTCGACTGGCAAGTGGTACGTCTGCTTCTCGGTTGAGTGTGAGCCACAACGCTTGGAAGCCTCTCCCACCCAGGTAGGTATTGATGTCGGGCTGAAAACCTTTGCCACTCTCTCCGATGGCACTGAGATACAGAACCCGCGCTTCATACGCTCGGAAGAAAAGGCCCTTGCCAAGGTACAGCGTAAGCACTCCAAACTTGCCAAGGGGACTCCCCAGAGACGCAAGCATCGCAAGGTTATTGCCCGCGTCCATGAGCGGATTGGCTTCAGAAGAGAGAACTTCACCCATCAGAATAGTCGTCAGATTATCAATTCCTATGGGGTCATCTGTGTAGAAGACCTCCAGGTGAACCGCATGGTTCACAACCATTGTCTTGCCAAAAGCATTGCAGATGCCTCGTGGTCGGCATTCTTTGCCCAACTCTCGTGCAAAGCGGAAGAAGCTGGCAGAGCGTTCGCCAAAGTCAATCCGGCCTATACGAGTCAGACATGTAGCACCTGTGGACACCGGCAAAAGATGCCCCTGGATGTTCGGGTATTCGATTGTCCCTGCTGTCATGCCCATCTTGATCGAGACCTCAATGCTGCGTTGAATATTCGTGCCCTGGGACTACAGGGCCTCGGCTTGTCCGTAGAAGCCCCGCATTTATGCGTGGGGAGTAGTCACTTAACTACGCGCACCTTACGAAGCGCCACCTTCTCCTCTACATGGGGACAAAATTCTTGATCCGCTAGATAGACGATAGGGATGAGATTTTTTCGTGTATAGATTCTTGTTCCCGAGTTCATAGCAGCATTGTAGTTCTGTATTCAACACTACCGCGTGATTAGGATTGTGGTTCTGTATTCAACACTACCGCGTGATGTAGGAATGTGCCCGCCCACAGCATACGCAACCCGTG